>JALOTU010000087.1 GCA_025457725.1 Verrucomicrobiota bacterium | reverse complement strand
GCATTTGAACAGGAGGCAGCAGAGAGAGCAGAGCTTTGGGACAAAATCAAAATGCCTCTTCAGAATCCACCCGAGCACTCACTGAATGGTGAGCGTATGTGGTTCATCCCGATTCACCGAATGCTCGAGCCCAGTCTCCGCTTCATCTGCTTCCTCCTGTTCCTTACTGCATACTTACGGCTGAGGGGGGAGGGTTGAAGATTTCGGGTGCGATTGCCTGCCCGCGTCCTCCCTGCCCGTGGGTTCCAACGGCAAGCCTTTCCTCATTCCCCTGCGGCGGCCGGCCGCGCATCTGTGACTTGACGTGGCGTCAATCCCTGAAAACCATCCGTCCCGGACGCGGGACGGCAGACATCAACGCGTCCTGCCGCTCAAGCATGCAAACGACAGCAATAACAACAACCGCAGCACTTGGATTGGAACGCGCTGGCAATCCCGCGCGGATGCCTTGGCTGCGCAGCGCCCGTTGGGATCTGGGGTTCCTGACCTTCAGCGTGGCGCTCGTGGCCATTCCCTACGCCGTGTATCTCTTTTATGTGGTGTTCGGCGGCGGGTCCGCCCTGGACGCCGGGGTGAAGGGGACCACCGCCTACAACGCCCGTGTCATGGTGAATTATCTGGTGGCCCTGCTGATCGGTGGACCCCACATGTACGCCACTTTCACCCGCACCATCATGGACCGGGATTTTGTCAGGAAGCGGTTCGCCTTCGTCGCCTCGTCGGTGCTGGTGCCGATCACGGTTTTTACCATGATCCTGTATTCCTACGAGACCTACGTCTGGTTGCTGACGATCTTCTTCTCCATGGCTTCCATACACGCGCTGCATCAACTGGTGTGGGTGTCGGAGGCCTACAATAAACGGTCGGGCTTCAGGATGTCGCGGTTCGCCCGCGCCGTGGATTACGGCGTGGTGTTTTCCAGCCTCTACCCCATCGCCGTGTGGAAGATGGCGGACCGCAATTTCAACATCGGACCTCTGGCATTGAAGTTCAACGACATTCTCGGGGGGCAGCATTGGGTGGCCTGGCTGGCTTTCGTGGTGTTCTTTGTGATGCTGTTGTTGTTCATCGGCAAGACGGTGGTGGAGTTGCGCGACGGCTGTTTCAATCTGCCCAAGACCCTGCTGATCAGCTTCACCGTCACCGTGATGTTCTGGACGCCCCTGATGCCGAACATGGACACCGCGTTCCAGGGGATCAACGTATGGCACTCCTTCCAGTATTTGGCGTTGACGTGGTATGCGAATCGACTGCGCGAGGAACGCACCGGCAAACGCATTGGCTTCCTGCATCTGTTGGAGGATTTGTCCAAACGCGCCCGGCGGGTGTCGGGCTCCGGAGCTGGAACCATGCGGCGCGCCCGGGGATTCGTTACCGGGACACTGTCAACCCTGCGCAAGGTGGATCGCGACACCGGTTGGAGCACTTTCTACATGCTCTGCCTCTCCATGCTTCCCATTTCGGGCATCCTCGTTCTGGCCGCAGGCCGGTTCTGGCCCCACATGCATGGGGATATGCCGGGATCGGATGAAGCCTATACCTACATGGGCATCCTCTCGATTCTGCTGGTCCATTACGTCCACGACGCCCTGCTGTTCACCGACCACGACGCCATTGTGGCGTGACCGCGTATTGGCATCAGCATGACAATATAGGGGCCGGATTTGGCAAAAATTCACAAGCCATTGCGGCTCAATATTTCTAACCTGACGCCGTTCGATGCGCTGAACCCGTGCTGCAAACTGTCGCCACAACCACAGCTGATGCCTTGACTGCTGCAGGAATGGCCTCCGAGGCCAGTCCGGCGGTTTGCGTGCATTGCGGGGCGCCGTGTCGGGGTTTGGCGGTGCGGCGGCACGACCGGGATTTCTGTTGTCACGGGTGTCTGACCGTTTTTGAGCTGCTGCAGGAAAACGGCCTGGGGGATTTCTACCGGTTGTCCGACCGGCCGGGCGTGCAGGTTCGGGAGTCGGCGGCGCTTGACCGTTTTGCCTTCCTGGATGAGCCCGCCGTGCGGGATCGGTTGCTGGACTTCTCCGATGCCCGGTCGGCCCGTGTCACCTTCCACCTTCCGGCGATCCATTGTGTGGCCTGTGTCTGGTTGTTGGAGAACCTGTTCAAGCTGCGGGAGGGCATCGGCCGGTCCCTGGTGAATTTCGAGAAACGGGAGGTCACGATCACTTTTGAGCCGGGGAAGATTCCGCTGAGCGAACTGGCGGCGCTGCTGACCTCCATTGGCTACGAGCCCACGCTGCGGCTGGACAGTCTGGATGCGGCGCGTCCGGCGGGGGGCAGCACGACGCTCTATCTGCGGCTCGGGGTGGCGGGATTTGCGTTTGGCAACATCATGCTGTTCAGCATCTGTCTCTACTCCGGGATGGACCGGTTCAGCGCTCCGGTGTTCAAGCCGTTGTTTGGATGGATCTCGATTTTCCTGGCGTTGCCCGTGATGTTTTACAGCGCCAGCAACTACTGGCGGGCCGCGTGGCTGGCGCTCAGGCAGCGGACGCTCACCATCGATCTGCCGATTGCCCTGGGATTGGCGGCGCTTTTCACGCAAAGCCTTTATGAAGTTGGGACGGGGACCGGCGCGGGCTACCTGGATTCGCTCACCGGCCTGGTGTTTTTCCTCCTGATCGGGCGCGTGTTCCAGGAGCGCACCTATCAGCGCTTGAGTTTTGACCGCGATTACAAATCGTTTTTTCCGCTGGCGGTGCGACGGGTGGAACAGGGGATCGAGCGCACCGTGCCCCTGTCCGGCCTGGCCGTGGGGGACCGGTTGCGACTCCGGCACGGCGAGCTGATCCCGGCGGACTCGCGCGTGGTCGGGGGCGGCGCCGTGATCGACTACAGTTTTGTCACCGGCGAATCGGAGCCGGTCGAACTGGGGGTGGGTGAGGTGCTTTATGCCGGAGGACGACAGATGGGCGGAGCGATGGAGATCGAGATCATCAAGCCCGTGTCCCAGAGCTATCTGACGTCGCTGTGGAGCCATGAAGTGTTCACCAAGAGCCGGGACAACAGCCTCAACGCCCTCCTCAACCGGTTCAGTCGCGGATTCACCATGGCGGTGGTGTCCCTGGCTTTCGTCGCCGGGGCCTGGTGGTGGTCGGAGGATGTTTCAAAGGCCGTGCGCGCCTTCACCTCGGTGCTCATCGTCGCCTGTCCCTGTGCCCTGGCCCTCAGCGCCCCGTTCGCCCTGGGCACAGCGCAGCGGTTGCTGGGCCGGTTCCATGTGTTCGTTCGCAACGTGAACGTGTTGGAGAGGGTGGCTGGCGTGGATGCCATCGTGTTTGACAAGACCGGGACACTCACCGCTTCCGGCGAGGGCGCTTTCGGGTTTATCGGGGAGCCGCTGTCTGGTGTGGAGGCCGGACGGATCCGGTCGCTGGCCGCTCGCTCGATGCATCCGCATGCCCGAACCATTGCCAACTCTTTGGTGGCCCCTGAGTCGGCGGAGGTGCAGGAATTTGCGGAGGAAACCGGCAGCGGCATCCGCGGGAAGGTGGGAGGCGACCCCGTGCTGCTGGGCTCCATCCCCTGGCTGCGTGCCGCGGGTGTGTCCTGTCCCGAAACGTCCACAGCCAACGGAAGCATGGTGCATGCGGCGATCCAAGGCCGGTTCCGCGGGAGTTTTGTGATGTCGGGAGCCGTGCGGTCCGGGGTTCAACCCATGCTGACCGCGCTCTCCCGCTCCCACGAACTCGTGTTGCTCAGCGGCGACAATGATCGTGAACGGCAGTTGTTTCAGACCCTGTTGGGGGAGGGTGCCCGGCTGCGCTTTGGCCAGTGCCCGGCCGACAAGCTTGCGGCCATCAGTGAACTTCAGGCGGCGGGGCATTCCGTGATGATGGTCGGGGACGGGTTGAACGACGCCGGGGCGCTGCGCCAGAGTGATGTGGGCGTGGCGGTGGTGGAAGAGGTGGGGGCGTTTTCGCCGGCCAGCGACATCATTCTCGAGGCGCGGAATGTGCCTGCGATCGCGGCGCTCGTCCGATTTTCACGGGGCGCGGTGTCGGTGGTGTGGGCCGGCATCCTCCTCTCGCTGGCCTACAATGTCGTGGGGCTCACCTTTGCGGCCACCGGGCGGCTTTCCCCGATCGTGTGTGCGATTCTGATGCCGCTGAGTTCCATCACTGTTGTGACCTTTGCGTGTGCCGCCGTCGGTTGGGCCGCGCATCGCGCCGGGCTGGCCACCGTTCTCAACCAGGAAAAACCATCATGACTGCCATCTACCTCATGCTTCCCGTCAGCCTGCTGCTGGCGTTGATCTTCCTTATTGCCTACGTCTGGTCGGTTCGGTCCGGCCAGTATGACGACACCCGCACTCCCGCGCTGCGCATCCTGACCGACGATGCGGGCGAAATGCGGGGCGAGCCGGTTTCAAAGAAGCATTTATCCTACAAGAACCCATGAGCAACGTGGAAACCTTCAGATACGACAACCGGATTGTCCGGGCTTTTGCCATTGCCACCGCCATCTGGGCGCTGGTGGGAACGGCGGCGGGATTGCTGGCGGCCTGCCAGCTGTTCTGGCCCGCTTTGAACCTCGACACGCCCTTCCTGACGTTCGGCCGGATCCGGCCCCTGCACACCAACGCGGTGATCTTTGCGTTCGTGGGCAACGGCATGTTCATGGGGATCTACTATTCGCTGCAGCGATTGTGCAAGGCGCGCATGTTCAGCGATGCCTTGAGCTGGTTCAATTTCTGGGGCTGGAACGGCATCATCGTGTCGGCGGCCATCACCCTCCCTCTCGGCCTGACCACCAGCAAGGAGTACGCGGAACTCGAATGGCCCATCGACATCGCCATCGCCGTGGTCTGGGTGGCCTTCACCGTCAATCTGCTCGGCACCATCATCAGGCGGCGCGAGAAGCACATGTATGTGGCCATCTGGTTCTACATTGCGACGGCGTTGACGGTCGCCATGCTGCACATCTTCAATTCCCTGGCCATCCCGGCCAGCCTGTTCAAGAGCTACTCGGTGTACGCGGGGGTTCAGGATGCGCTGGTGCAGTGGTGGTATGGACACAACGCGGTGGCCTTCTTCCTGACCACGCCGTATCTGGGCCTGATGTACTACTTCCTGCCCAAGGCCGCCAACCGGCCGGTGTTCAGCTACCGGCTGTCGATCATCCATTTCTGGGCGTTGATCTTCATCTACATCTGGGCCGGCCCGCATCATCTGCTCTACACCGCGTTGCCCGACTGGGCGCAGTCCCTGGGCATGGCCTTCAGCGTCATGCTCATCGCTCCGAGCTGGGGGGGGATGCTGAACGGCCTCCTCACCTTGCGCGGCGCCTGGGACAAGGTGAGGCAGGAGCCCATGCTGAAATTCATGGTGGTGGCGGTCACCGCCTACGGTATGGCCACCCTGGAGGGGCCGACCCTGGCGATCAAGAGCGTCAACGCCCTGTCGCACTACACGGATTGGACCATTGCCCATGTGCACACCGGGGCGCTGGGCTGGAACGGGTTTCTGACCTTCTCGATGCTCTACTGGCTGTTCCCCAAGCTGTGGAACACGAAACTGTGGTCCGTGAAGCTGGCCAACTACCATTTCTGGATCGGGTTGCTCGGCATGATGTTTTACGTGGTGCCGATGTACACCAGCGGCGTGACGCAGGGGTTGATGTGGAAGGAATTCACCCCGGACGGCTTCCTGCGCTATCCGAACTTCCTCGAGACGGTGCTGCGCCTGGTGCCGATGTATCAACTCCGGGCCATTGGCGGCTCGCTCTACGTCATCGGCATCGTGATCATGCTGTTCAACCTCTACAAGACCGCCAAGAGCGGCCAGTTTGTGGGAGATCAGGAGGCGCAGGCGGCGGCTTTGAATCCCGCGAAAAAGGAATCCCCCAAACTGGGGCATCGCTGGCTCGAGGGGGTGCCGGTCACCTTCACGGTGCTGAGCCTCATCGCCGTGGTGATCGGCGGTCTGGTGGAGATCGTACCCATGTTCCTCGTGAAGGAGAATGTGCCGACGATTTCCAGCGTGAAACCGTATACCCCTTTGGAAGTGTTGGGACGCGACATCTACATCCGGGAGGGATGCGTGGGCTGTCACTCCCAGATGATCCGGCCGTTCCGGTCGGAGACGGAACGCTATGGCGAGTATTCCAAGGCGGGTGAATACATTTACGATCATCCCTTCCTCTGGGGGTCCAAACGCACCGGACCGGATCTGCACCGGATTGGGGGCAAGTACCCGGACGCCTGGCATTACAACCACATGGAGGATCCCCGGTCCACCTCGCCCGGGTCGATCATGCCCCCCTATGCCTGGTTGCTCACCCGGGAGCTCGACCGGTCGGTCATCCAGCCGCGCATGAAAGCGCTGCGGGCCACCGGGGTGCCCTACACGGACGAGGAGATCGCCGGCGCCGAAAAGCAGATCGAGGAACAGTCGCGGAAGATTGTGGCCAATCTCGCGGTGGGGATGATCCCCGACGCGCCCGCGGACCGGGAGATCATCGCGCTCATTGCCTATCTGCAGCGATTGGGCACGGACATCAAACAACAGCCCACCAACGCGCCGATGGCGTCGAAATAGGAGAACCTCGTCATGATACAGAATGTCTTGCGACACATGGGGGGCATCGAGAACTACGGGATCATCTCGCTGTCGCTCTTTTTCCTCACCTTCCTGGTGATGCTGATCTGGGTGCTGCTGCTCAAAAAACCCTTTTTGCGGGAAATGTCCCGGCTGCCGCTGGAGCCGGATTCGGAACCCTCAGACCAAGAAGGAATTCACCGCCATGAATAAGGAACCTGAAGATCCCCTGTTGCTCGATCACGAGTACGACGGCATCCGCGAACTGGACAACAAGCTCCCGCGCTGGTGGGTATGGTTGTTCTGGGGCTGCAATCTCTTCGGGGTGGTGTACCTCTCCTACTATCATGTCTTTGCCCGGGGCGCCCTGGGCGAGCAGGGGCAGATGGTCTACGAGTACAACCGCGAAATGAAGGCGGGCAACGCCATCAAGGCCGCGGCGGTGCAGGCCTTTGAACAGGACATGGGCACGCTTGAACCCTCCAACGATCCGGAGGTGATCGCGCGCGGCAAGGCCACGTTTGCGGTGCTGTGCGCCCCCTGCCATCGCGCCGACGGCGGCGGCTTGGTGGGGCCAAACCTGACGGACGATTACTGGATTCATGGCTCCACCTTCGCCGACAACGTGGCCACGATCTGGAATGGCGTGGAGCAAAAGGGAATGCTGGCGTGGAAGAAGCAGGGCATGAAGCCATCGCAGGTGATGGAAGTGGCCAGCTACATCTACACCTTGCGTGGGGCGGACCTGCTGACCCCGGGCAAGCCGCGGGAGGATCAGGCCCCGGTGGACACGGGACCTTCCGAATTTGAATAGCCCGCGGTTATTTTGCAGCGGCGGCGGGTCGGCGCTTTGGGTTGCGATGGTCCTGATGGCCGGAAGCCTGCCGGGTCCGACGTCGGCAGCGGGTGCCGAATCCGGGCCCCTCCGGACCTTTCGCGGGTTGTGCGACGCTTCCGGCGGGGTGGATGCGGGCGACGGATGCTTCTGGGTGGCGGGGGACGAGGACAATGTCCTGCGCTTGTACGATCCCGCCGCCGGAGATCAGCCTGTCAGGACGCTGGCGCTGGATTCGTTTCTAGCTGTGCAGGCAAAATCACCGGAAGCGGACATTGAGGGCGCCGCGCGGATGGGCGACATCGTCTATTGGATTACCTCCCACGGACGCAACAAGGATGGC
>JALOTU010000494.1 GCA_025457725.1 Verrucomicrobiota bacterium | reverse complement strand
TCCTCCGACCCGCGCGTGAAGCGCAATCCGACGGCGAACAGCAGGGAGAGGGACACCCACAGGCTCGTCCACAACGAGGCCTCCTTGATGCTGACCACGCGGGCCTCGCGATGGAACACGCCCAGGTCCAGCGCAAGGAAGAACAACACGCACCCGATGAACGCCGCCCAATGCCAGGGCGTGATCTCCATCAGGGCAAGCATGGCGTGGACCGGCGGGCTACACCCCCGCGGGCGCGGTGCCCGGCGCGTTCGCCTGTGATCCACTATGAAGCACGCGATGTAGATGCTCGAGTAGGTTCCGGTCAGGATGCCGATGAGGAACGCAAAGGCGAAGTCGTTGATCACGCCGCCGCCAAAGAGATACAGCGCCAGGGTCGCCAGGAAAACGGTGCCGGAGGTGATGATGGTGCGGCTCAGGGTCTGGTTGAGCGCCGTGTTCATCACATCCTTGAAGCTGCCCCGAACCCCCAACTTCAGATCCTCCCGGATCCGGTCGAAAATCACAATGGTATCGTTGATGGAGAAGCCGATGATGGTCAGGAACGCGGCCACCGTGGTGGCATTGATCTCGTGTCCGGCCAGGAAATACCAGCCGCTGGTCATCAACAAATCATGCACGATGGCGATGACGGCTCCGATGGCGAAGGAAAACTCGTAGCGGAACGCCACATAAACCAGGATGCCGAACATGGCCAGCAGGGAGGCGACGAGCGCCGTTTTGGTGATCTGCAGGCCGACGGTGGGCCCCACCTTGTCCACGCTCAGGAGGCTGAGCTGCGCCGTGGGAAAGGTCTGCGAAAGCGCGGACTTCACCAGCTCGCTGATTTCGGCCCCCTCGCCCGCGGCGCTCCCCCGCACGGTGATCCGGAGCGATTCCTTGCCGTTGGAGATGTCCCGCTGAAACTGCACCTGGGAGGCGCCGCGCCCGAGCGCGTCCACCGTGGTCCGGATCTTGTCCACCTCGAGCTCGCCGCGCGCCTTGGCCTCCGCGTCGAACGACAACGTCACGGTGTCGCCCCCCACGAAATCCACGCTGAGCGCATCCTTGCCGCGCACCAGGAATCCGTAGCCGTTGCCAACCACGATCAGGCTCCAGGACACGATGAACGCGGGCACGGCCACCTTGAGGAAGTCAATCTTCGTGTTGCCGATCAACCGCAACATGGGGAGGCTCTTGAGCAGGCCGGCCGAAAACAGGGCCTCGAAGAACAGGCGGGTGACAAACAGCGCCGTGAACATGCTGACCGCCACGCCGATGGTCAGTGTCACGCCGAACCCCTTCACCGGGCCCACCCCCATCTTCCAGAGGATGAGCGAGGAAATCAGCGTCGTGACGTTGGTGTCGAAGATGGTGCTGAAGGCCTTGTCGTAACCGGCGGTCAACGCGCCCCGCATGGATTTGCCGGCCGCCAGCTCCTCCCGGATCCGCTCGAAGATCAGCACGTTCGCATCCACCGCCATGCCGATGGTCAGCACGATGCCCGCGATGCCCGGCAGCGTGAGCGTGGTGTCGATCGCGCACATGACGCCCAGCAGGATGATGACGTTGAGCACCAGCGCCACATTGGCCACCAGGCCGGCCAGGAGATAGTAGACCAGCATGAACAACGAAACCGCCACCAGACCGATGATGACCGCCTTGACGCCGCTGCGGATGGAGTCGGCGCCCAGGGAGGGATCCACCTCGCGCGATTCCACCAGTTTCAACGGGGCCCGCAGGGGGTTCATGAGGATCTGGGCCAGTTCCTGGGCCTCGCGGGCATCGAAGGAGCCGCTGATCTCCCCGCTGCCGCCCAGGATTTCCGTGCGGATGACCGGGGCGGAATAGAGCTCTCCGTCCAGCACGATGGCCAGGCGATTGCCCACGTTTTCGCGCGTGATGTCGGCGAAAATCGAGGCCCCCTTGCTGTTGAAGGTGAAGTTGATGACCGGCTCGCCCAGGTTGCCGCGACTCATGAAGGCGCGGGTGATGTATTCGCCGGTGAGTTTGCGCTCGGCCCGGCGTTTGACGAGAAGCGGCTCCAGACTCTCGACCCCATCCTTGCTGCGATGCTTGAGCTTGAGCACCTCATAACCCGGCTCAATCATTCCATTGGCCAGCAATTCCTGGCTTTGGGGATGGACCATGCGGAATTCGAGGAACGCGGCCTTCTGGATGTTGCGCAGGGCCTCCTCCTTCTCCGCCTGGGAAAGACCCGGCAGCTGCACCTGGATCCGGTTGTCGCCCGCCGGCTGAATGATCGGCTCGGATACGCCCAGGCTGTCGACCCGGCGACGCAACACTTCAATGGCCTGGGGCAGGGCCGACTGCAGTTCCTCGGCGTTCTCCAGCCGGTTGGTCTCCAATTCCATCAGGAACGAGGTGCCGCCCCGCAGATCGAGCCCCAGTTTGATCTGGCCCGCCGCCTCGCGCTGGAGCCGGTTCAGGATGTAGGTGGTCGGCTTGAGCTGGGCGCTGGTCTCGTATTGCGGAAAATACCGGCGAATGTCATTGGTGCCGAT
>JALOTU010000086.1 GCA_025457725.1 Verrucomicrobiota bacterium | reverse complement strand
GGTCGCATCCGGACCGAGCGTGGGCGTGACACCCTTGGGCAGTTGTCCGCTGAGGCCGCTGATGTATTCCAACACCCGGCTGCGTGCCCAGTAGGGATCGGTGCCGTCATCGAAAATGACATAGACGAACGAGAACCCGTAGAACGAGTAACCGCGCACCACTTTCGCGTGAGGCACGGCAAGCATCTTGGTGGTGATGGGATAGGTGAGCTGGTCCTGAATAATGTTCGGTGCCTGACCCTCATATTCCGTGAACACAATCACCTGCGCGTCCGACAGGTCCGGGATCGCGTCCACGGGAATGTGCTTCAGCGAATAGAGGCCTCCCCACACCAGCGCGACGGTGGCTGCGAGCACGAAGAACTTGTTCTTCAGCGAGAAGTCTATGAGACGTGTGAGCATGGTCCTGGCGGATGTTTCAGAGTTTCAGCTTCCTCAACCGCAGCGCGTTTCCGACCACCGACACGGAAGTGAAACCCATCGCGGCGGCGGCTTCAAAAAACACGCCCACGTCACCGTGGTGGCCGCGGAATGAAGCGGGAGGAACGTCCGGCCACACCGCGGCAACGACACTGTGCGGCCAGGCAACGCTTGTGCCGATGGTAATGAGGGCAATTATGTTCAGGTGGCGATGCGCCAGCGAGACCCATGCTCGTTGAAAGAAGGGCCATTCGCCCCACAGCACGACCGGCGTGGCCAGCGCCAGCGGGAACCCATCGGGCGCCATGGCCGAGATGGATTCAAACCAGTGCGCGCTGCCGAAATGCGGCGCCATTTCCAGGGTGAACATCGGTAGTGAGAGCGCAGGGGACACCCGGAGTCGACGCGTCATGCTGGTGAGTTCCGGGTTCGCTTCTTCCTCCTCGGAGGCAAAGTCCATCGGTTCGAGTGCGAGATCGCACTTTGGACAATCATCTGGTTTGTTGCGTTCCATCGTCAGTGCGCTTGGGGGTGCTGGTGGTGTGCCCGCCAGATCGTCTCGGAGGTCTGGCCGTGTTCGACAGTGGTGGTTTCCACAAGTTGCATGTCGCACTCCGGGCACCTGCCCGGTTGATCTGTCACAATGTGCGCGTGCGAGGCCATCGGGCAGGTGTAAAGCGTGGGCAATGAAGCTTCCGATGGAGCAACGGTGGGCTTCGCTCTTGGCATCAGCGGCTTGGACATAACGGGAATCAAGGTCATGCGGCAGAGCGGGCATTTGCCCGGCTTGTCGAGTTTTAGGTCGGCATGCTCGGGCATCGGGCAGGTGTAATACTCGATCGCCCCGCCGGGCTGCATCTTTCTCAACAAGTCTTTCGAGACGGGGACCAGACTCATTCCACAGAGAGGACACTCACCCGGGTGATCATACTCGATTGCCACATGCTCCGGCATCGGGCAGAGGTACACGGAGTGCATGACCCCCTTATCAGACGGCGGTTTGTGGGCCGCATGATCGTGCACCGAATTCGTGTCCTCGGCCTGTTTGACGCGCGTCCTGGTTGAGGAGGCGGGATCAAGCATCTTTTGGATGGCCTCGCGAAGCTGGCTTTCGGAGTCGAGCATGAACTGGCCAGAAACCACCACCCGGTCGCCAGCCTTCAGTCCGCCGAGAACCTGCAGCATATCATCCTCCGCCTGGGAACCCAGAGTGACGGTCCTCGGCTCGAACTTCCCGCCCTCGCGCACCACGAACACCGTGTTCTTTGCCCCACTGCGCAGCACCGCCATTTCAGGAACCAGCAGCACCGAAGGCGAGAGCTCGGAAGCGATCTCCACGGACGCGAACATTGCGGGTTTCAGGAAATAGCCCGGATTGTGGAACTCCATCCGGACCTGTGCCGTACGTGTTTTGGGATCGAGATCGGGATAGATGTAGGTGACCCGGCCGCGAAACTTTCGGTCCGGCAGATAGGACAGGTTCACCGCAGCCTCTTGTCCGAGTTTGATAAACGGCAGATCCTGTTCGTAGATCTGCGCATGCACCCAGACCAGTCCCAGGTCTGCGAGCCGGTAGAGTCGCATGCCGGCTTCCACCATCTGGCCGTCCACGACCATCTTTTCGACGACGAAGCCATCCATTGGGGCCTTCACCTGAAGTGTCTTCTGCGGTCTTCGTGTTTGCCTCAGCTCGGTGATTTGGTCGTCGGAAATGTCCCAATACCGCAGCTTGTTGCCGGCGGTTTCGAGCAGGGAACTTTCACCGCCGGCTTTTCCAGAGGTGGCGCTCAGTGCCAGCACATACTCCATTTGAGCGCTGTAGAGGTCCGGGGAATAAACTTCGAACAGGGGATCGCCACGATGAACCTGCGCCCCGGTGGCGTCCACATAGAGCTTCTCCACCCAGCCGGTGAACTTGGTGGTGACGTCGGTGAGTGCGGTCTCGTCGTAGTCCACGGTGCCCACGGTGCGGATGATGCGACGGAGAGGGCCGTTGGTCAGCACCTCGGTACGGATGCCCATGTTTTGAATGGTGACGGGGTCTATGGAAATGGCCGCATCCATCGCTGCTTCCGATTCATAGACCGGCATCATTTCCATACCCATGCTGTCCTTGCCCGGGTCCTGGCGAACCTCACCTGGAATCATGGTGGATTTGTAGTATTTGATGGTTCCGCTGCCAGCCGGCGCGCCGCCACCCCGCCGAATCGGAGTGAGCTTCATCTCACAGATGGGGCAGGTGCCGGGATGATCCTGGATGACGTTCGGATGCATGCCACAAGTGTAGAGTGTCTTCTCCTCGCTGCCTGCAGCGTTTTGCATCGCTGATTTCGCGCTCTGGTGAGTGGAGGTTGTGCCGAGGTAAAAGGCGCCGGCGGAGACCAGCCCCAGCAGCGCCAAGAGTGCAATGAGTTTGATGGCTTTCATAGGGTAAAGGTGCGTGGCTCGTTGGTGGCCTGGCAGTCAAAAACCTGGCGGAGTAACGGTAGGCTCATTCTGTCACCTCGCTTTCTTCGAGAAGAGGGGCTCCCTGTGGGGGAAGGCCGGCGATGAGCAGTGAGAGTTCGGCGAGAACGATCTCGCGTTGCGTGCGGGCCTGGACTTCCTCCAGTTGCAGCGCAAGTTGCTGGCGCTGGGCATCGATCAAATTGAAAAAGGTGATGCTGCCCGACAGGTAGCCAGCCCGCGCGATTTCCACGGAAAGCTCCGCTTTGGGAATGATCTGGTTCCGGAGTAGCGCCATATTGCGTGTCAGCTCACGGTAGGCGAAGGATTTCTCCGCCAGCAGAACAGTGAGTGAGATTTGCTCCCCGGTCAGGCGGGACTGGGCCGTCAGCTCCTGCGCCTTGGCCCGGGCGATGCCGGCGGCGATCTTGTCGCGCCAGATTGGCAGCGTCATGCCCGCCAGAGGCCGAACCATGATGGGGTTGGCTTTCACGTCGGCCATCACGCCCAGGTTAAAGTCCGGGACCTCTTCTTTGTAGGCCACGGCGATGCCGGCCCGCGTTGTTCGCACCTCCGACTCCATCGCCTTGAGTTGCGGGTTTCGTTCGAAGGCGATTTCCAGCAGTTGATCATCATTTAACTGGAGGGTGGTGGACTCGAATTGGCTTGGCACCGGAGGATCCGGTTGCTGGCTGGTCAGGCCAAGCGACGCCTTGAAGGCGGCCCGCTTGGGCTGGCGCGAGTCTTCCAGGTTGGCGAGGTCGGTAATGAGGCGATCCCGTTCGATCTGGGCGCGAAGCACATCCTGGAGTGTGGCCTTGCCGGCTTGGTTCTGGGCGCGGGCGATCTCTTCCAACTCGGTTAGCAGCGCGAGATTTTGCTCATTGATGCGGATGCGGTCATCGAGAAAGTACAGCTCATAGAATGAGCGCTTGAACTCGAATGCCGTCTGCAGCACGGCTGACTCAAACGCAAAATAGAGCGTCCGACTCTCAGCGGTGGCCAGGTTGGCTCGGGCTTTGAGTTTTCCGGGCCCGGGGAACATCTGCATGAGGCCGGGCATGATGGTCATGACCACGTCCGAGATATCGGACTGGAAGGTGAGCTGCGGGTCAGGCATTGAGCGTTCCAAGGTGATCCGTTCGACGGCTGCGGACCAATTGTAATAGGCGGCTTCCACGCGCGGGGAGTTCAACATCGCGTAGGTCAGGTAGTTGCTCAGACCCTCCTGTGGGCTGAGTTCCGGCAGCGTGGGGCGGGCACCATCAGGTCGATAGTGCACAGCGACAGCGTGGGTGTCCTGCCGGGCCTGCCTTTCCCCTCTTGTCTGGATGCCCCGGCAGCCGGACAGTGCCGTCAGCAGGGCAAGCGCACTTGCCAAAAGTATTGTTGTTCGTTTCATGTCCTCCCGCTTGTGATACCCTTTTCATCGGAACTGGTCATATCCACCGTGTACAAGAGCCTTGCCGGGGTGCGATGATCGCGAGGAATCCTGGGGCCGCCCTGTCAGGGCACACCACAGGCTTGAAGAAGAATCAACAGCGCCAAGAACAGTGCTGTCGATAGAGGGGAAGCGTGGTCTGCCGTTCGGGTGCCGCCGCAGGGGATATCTGCAGCGGATTTTCAACAGGAAGTGCCAGCACGATTAAACTTGCGATGGCATCGGCATTGAACCGGGTCTCGTGCGATTGCGTGGAGGCCGGCAGGCTGGGGCTTTGGTGCTGGGAGGGAGATTCAGACGCGGAGCATCCGCATCCTGACCCACAACAGCACGAGGGCGTTGCGATACTCGTGGAAAATGAGCCCGCCGAAACGTCCGGCACCGGGTTGGATACTCCAACCAGCAGGCTCATCAGGATGGCGCAGATCCATCGCATGGCTTCAGAGTAGCATTTGATTGGCCGAGGAAGAGATAGGGCTTGGGCGCGAGTTTGGCGGTGTCGCCGCCATCGGCTGCCGGCGCCAAGGGCGCCGCGAGGAGCGTGAAAGCCAAAGTGCAGGTTCCGAAGCTGATGCTTTGTGTGCTTGTCATGCGATGAATTGTCCTTTCGCTCTTGTAATACCCCATGCCGGGCGAAATCCCTCGGAAATATTCTTGAGGAGTTTGCGGGCGCCTGGGTTAAGGTAATTGGAAGAAGCTCCGCGTGACGGGAGCAACGCCACGGAACAACGATGCCTGCTAACCTGCAGCCGGGACGGCTGCGCGACGCCAAACAAAGGCGCCTCAGCAGGGGCGATTAAACAGACGTGGAGGTTTACAATGAAGGAAGAGATTGAAGCGAAAGAGGACCGGTTGAGCCGCGTTTTACGTCAGGCACGTCCAGCACCGGCGTTGTCTCCCCGGTTCCAGGAATCGGTTTGGCGGTGCATCGAACGGAGTGATCTTGAGGCCGAGCACCTGGAGAGCCCTGTCTGGGTGGAGAGGCTGCTCTCGTTACTCCTCCGCCCACGGTTGGCCATCGCGGGAGCCATGGTGCTGCTGTTGATTGGTGGAGGCATGGGTGTGCTGGATGGTTCTGCCGAAGCCCGGCAGGCTGCCCGGGATCAATACATTGCCTCTGTGGCCCCTTATGCGGTTCGGTGAATGTGTCATGTCGCGGCCTTTGGTCATTCTTCTCGCAGTGGTGCTGGCCGCCGTGGCGCTGGTGGCGGGGTCGTTCCTGGTTGCCAGCAGGATGTGCAGTCGGCAATTCAGTCGTCCGACGGATGATCTGGCTTGGCTGCAAATGGAATTTCATCTCGGGAAAGGGCAAATGGCCCGGGTGCGTGAATTGCATGACCGCTACCTGCCTGTGTGTCAGAGCTATTGCGATCAGATCACAGCCGAAAAGCGCTCACTCCAAGCCCTGCTCGACGAGGGGCGGGGTGCCACGGAGGAGGCTGTCGCCAAACTTAATGAGATCGCGCGGATACGCGCCCAATGCCAGGCCTCCATGCTGTTGCACTTTGAAGAGGTCAGCCGGGTGATGCCCCCGGAGCAGGCGCGGCGCTATCTCGAGGAAATGCGGCGTCTTACGCTGGGCTTTCACGAGCAGATTGAGAATTCCATGTCGGGCGATCAAGCGGACGGCCATGCCCACCACTGAACAGGATGCGCACGATTGCGCAGACATGGAGCGACTTGTGGCCGGCCACGACGCCTCCCTGAATGACTTGATGAGCCGGCATGCGGAGTCGGTGTTTCGATTTCTTTCCCGCATGCTGGGCAATGAGGAGGACGCTCAGGATCTGGCGCAGGAGACCTTTGTGCGGGTTTATCGAGCGAGGGAGAGCTTTCACCCCGATCGGAAATTTACCACCTGGCTCTATACCATTGCTGCCAACCTGGCGCGGAACCATCTGCGCTGGCGCGCCCGGCATCCGGCGGTTTCGCTGGAAACATCCGCCCGCGATGGCGACCCCACAGTGGGTCAGGGTCTGGTCGCCACCGGGAACACCCCTGAGACTGAGTTAGCGTTCCAAGAGCGGCTTGCGACAGTACGTCAGGCCGTGGGCCAGTTGCCGGAGGACTTGCGGGAGGCGCTGGTGCTGTGCGAATGGGAGGAGTTGAGCATGGTCGAAGCCGCCGAGATACTGCACACCACTCCCAAGGCGGTTGATTCACGTCTCTACCGGGCGAGAAGGCAGTTGCGTGAGCGGCTTGCCCCTTTGCTGCAAGACTAGCCCCGATGCCGGCAGTTACGGGGTGGGCGCGGCGGCCTCTGGTTGCTGTAGTTTTGCCAGATACTTCGCGGGTTCCTTTTCGAAATCCTTCAAACAGCCCTTGCAGCAGAGCTTAATTTCTTGGCCTTCGTAAGTGAAGGTGTAGGACTTCATGTCTGAATCGGCGTCCAGTTTTTCGCCGGTGACGATGCAGGTGTCGAGCGGGTAGGGGAGTGCGGCCGCCGCAGGCTGGTCATTCTTCCGGGCGCAACCGGGAAGCCCAAGGCAAAGGGTGGCGAGGAACACGAACAGCGCAAGGGATTTCAATGTGGTTATCATTTGATCCTTTTGATACGACAGGAGTGGGCGGTTGTCATTCAGTATTCCGGGACAGGTCGGGCGGTTCCGTGGCCCAGGGTCCAGTGCCGGGCTATGCGCCGGCTCCGGGCGATGGCGCCGGAAACATAGATCTTGGCGCCTGTCACGGCCTCCTGCAGCGTCAGTCCTTTCGCGATGAGGGCCGCGATGGCGGCGGAGTAGGTGCAGCCGGTGCCATGGGTGTGAACGCCACGGATGAACGGTGCGGTCAGGAGCAACTCAGTTTGCCCGTCCCAGAAAATGTCGATGGCTTCCTTAAGCCTCATCAGATGACCTCCCTTGACCAGCACGGCGCAGCCGAAACGATCATGGATGCGGCGGGCAGCGGCACGGAGGTCTTCCGGGTTGGAAATAGGCCGGCCCGTGAGGATCATGGCTTCTTCCAGGTTCGGGGTCACCAGCGCTGCCATCGGCAGCAGTTCGGATTGCAGAACGCGGATGGCGGATGGCTGTAGAAGTTTCGCGCCGCTCGTGGCAACCATCACTGGATCCACAATCAGCGGCGGGCGCTTCTTTGACTCAAAGAGCTTCACCACCACGCGAATGATGGGGGCGGAGTACAGCATCCCAGTTTTGACCGCGGCAGGGGGAAGCTCATCGAAGAGGGCTTCGATCTGCTGGTGAACGATCGCGGGTTTGGCAGCCTGCACGGCCCGTACCTCACGCGGGTTCTGGCAAGTGAGGCAGGTTATGGCCGTGGTGCCGTGAACGCCCAGGGCATTGAACACCTTGAGATCTGCTTGAATGCCCGCACCGCCGCCGCTGTCCGAGCCGGCGATGGTAAGCACGATGGGCAGGAAGTCGGTTTGTTTCATGAAATCATTGGTGGGACACTGTCATCAATCGCTAAACCGAGGTGCACAATGTCGCGCCTTCTCCCCGCGCGCAACAGGATT
>JALOTU010000085.1 GCA_025457725.1 Verrucomicrobiota bacterium | reverse complement strand
TTCCTTGGCCGGAGCCTTGGCATCCTTGGCCGGAGCCTTGGTGTCTTTGGCCGGAGCCTTGGCATCCTTGGCTGCGCCCTTCTCCTCCCCGCCCTCCTCCTTCTTTTCCTTGATCATCTCGACCTCGGGGGTTCCGGCCTCGGGAGTGGCTTCTTCCGCGGCAGCCTCTTCCTCGGTCTTCGGGGCGGCGCAGGCCAGCACGACAAAATCCTTGTTGCCGAGAATTTCAACACCGGCTGGAAGGGTGAGTTCGCCGATGTGGATGGCTTTTCCGATTTCGAGAGCCGACACATCCACGACGATGACCTCGGGAAGATCCTTGGGGAGGGCGCGCACGCGGAGCTTGTGCAACACGTGCTCCAGCACGCCGCCGCCGGTCTTGACGCCGACGGCCTCGCCGGTGGCTTGCACGGGAATGGAAACCGTCACCGGCTCATTGGCGGAGACTTCATGAAAATCCACGTGGACCACCTTGCGGCTCAGGGGGTGGTGCTGAATTTCCTGGAGCAGGGCCAGGCGTTGGGGCCGCGCATCGCTGTCCACCTTCAGGTCGACCAGCAACGCCTCGGAAACGTGGTGATGCAGAACCGTGTCCAGATCCTTGGCGACCAGTTCCAGCGATTGCGGGGTGCCGCCGGCGCCGTAGATCACGGCCGGGATGCGGCCGGAATTGCGAAGCGGGCCGAGCGCGTTGCGCCGGTGGGCGGTCCGAGGATATGCCGTCAAAGATACCGATTTCATGCGTGTAAACTGTTGTTCAACAAAAGTGGGGTCAGCGGATCAACTGGTCCGTGCTCCCTTGAAAGCGAACAGCGAATTCACAGACTGATTGCTGTGAATGCGCTTGATCGCCTCACCCAAAAGTCCCGCCACCGTCAACGTGGTAATGTTCACGCCGCGAAGTGCGGGGCGTGAGACGGTATCAGTCGTGATGAGTTCGTCAATCACGGATTTTCGGAGTCTTTGGATGCCCATTTCCCCTAAAATCGAGTGGGAGACACAGGCCAGAATCTTGCGGGCGCCCATCTTCTTGACCAGGCCGGCCGCTGTGGAGAGGGTGCCGCAGGTTTCGGTGAGGTCATCCACCAGCAGGCAGTTTTTGCCCCGGACCTCGCCGATGAGGGCCAGCGACTCCACTTCCGTGGCGCTCTTGCGCTGCTTGGCCACAATCGCCAGCCCCGCATCAAGGACCTGGGAATAGGCGTGCGCCATCTTGAGACCGCCAACGTCCGGGCTTACCACGCACAAGTTCTTGAGCTTCTTGCCCTTGAGGTACTGGTAGATGACTGGAGCGGCGTAGAGATGATCGACCGGGATGTCGAAGAACCCCTGGATCTGCTGGGCATGGAGATCCATGGTGAGCACGCGGCTGGTTCCCGCGGCCGCCAGCAGGTTGGCGATGAGTTTGGCGGTGATGGGCACCCGCGGCTGGTCCTTGCGATCCTGCCGGGCGTAGCCGTAGAAGGGAAGCACCGCCGTAATCCGCTTGGCGCTCGCCCGTTTCAGCGCGTCAATCATGATGAACAACTCCATCAGATTGTGGTTGGTGGGGGGCGACGTCGGCTGGACCACGAAAACGTCCTCCCCACGCACGTTTTCATCGATTTTCACGAACGTTTCCCCGTCCGGGAAGGGTTCCACGGTGCAACGCCCCAATTCGATGCCGATGTAGGTGCAGATGGCCCGGGCCAGGGGTTCGTTGGCGGTGCCGCTAAAGATTTTCACAGGGTTGTTGGAATCTGATGGTTCAATAGAAAAAGCCACCCGCGCCGGTGGCTCGAGCCGTCATCGTAGCAATCCCGCCTGCCCCTTCAAGCGGAATGTTCAGGCAGGGCAGATGCCTCTTGATCGGAAGGCATCGCCGGCTTTCCAGCCGGCAAGTTGAGCCCACCTATATGCCACCCCATCCCCAGGCCGGTTGAAAACCAGCGCTACCCGGAAGGCACGGACTATTTGATTGACCCTGGAACTTTCAGGCTCTACGGCAGCAACACCAGCCGGTAGTACCGCACGGGCAGCAGGGGTGGCGGATCGTTGAACGTGAAGGTGCCATCCGTGGAGGTGATCGGGCCACCCGGCGCGGTTGTCCACACGGGCGGGAGCACGTCGGAGTATTGCACATCGAACGAGAAGATCGGCGGTGCCTGCCAGGTGAGGGAGACGCCCCCCGGTCCGACGGAGATCCTGGGAGCGCGGAACTGGGCCGCGCTGCTGCTGTCCACGGCCACCCCTTCCACCACGCGGAAGAAGTGGTAGGGAGACGGCAGCGGCACGCAGTAGGAGGTGACAACATCCGTCGCCGTGATGGTGCCGGGCGGGATCAAGTCCACCCAATCGGGATCGCCCAACGCCACTTTGCCCTGGATCACATACTTCGCGCCCGCGAGGGAGTTCCAGCTGAAGCAGAAACCGCCCATCATGATTTGCGGCGGGGAGAGGTCGATGGGTTGACCGGAGACCGGCCACTGGGTGGCCACGATCTGGTAATTGCCGGCCTGACCGGACAGGTTGATGGCGGTCAGGAACCATTCCCCGGCCGTGGCGGTGACCGGCGAGCTGTCGGGCAGCACGAGGATGTATTCGTCGTTGGTGCCCGGGTTGGCGCTGAGGTAATCGTAATTGGCGAAGTCGGGCAGCGGCAGCCCCTTGCGCGCCAGCAGGGTCATGTCCAAGGAGGCGCCGAAGATCTCGAACTGGAGCCGCGCCACCGGATCGGTGACGGTGAACCGGTAATAATCCTCGATGGGCATCACGCCGTTGTTGGTGTTGCTGTAGGGAGTGGCGTTGGTGAGGGTGATGATCCCACTGAAGTCATTGGTGTATTCGGTGACCAGCAGGGTGTAATCCACGGGCGGGGCGTCATCCAGGGTGACCTCGATGTACCACCGTCCCGGGGTCAATGGCACCGGCGTGCTGTCAGGCAGCACGGTGATGGTCTCAGCGTTGGTCCCCAGATTCGAGCTGCGGTAATCATACACAAACGGATCCTCTGGGAACGCTTCGAATCGTGCCGTCAGGTTCGCGTTCCCGGTCAGGTTGAACAAGTCAAACGACAGGGCCGTGGGATTGTTCATCGAGACATCGTAAGAGAACATCCGGGCCTTGCCGCCAAATGTATTGGTGCCCAGCGTGCCATTGTAGGGGACACCCTCCGTCAGCGGGGTCACGTCGAAATCCACCACGTAAGCGATGGTCACAGCATTGGGTCCGGGATTCTCGATGCCGACAAAGTAGCGTCCGCCGGGCTCCAGCGGCGGCGTGCTGTTCTCCGTGTCCAGAATGAAGGGCGGGTCAGGCACCGGGTTCCCCACGGCGTCGGCCAACTCCAATTGGTCTTCAGGATCTGTCGTCGTGGGTGGACGGAGCGGGTTGATCCAGACGTTCACCGGATCATTTGTGGCAAAGATCAGCGTGTTGGTGGGTGTTCGTGATCGCGACCCCGGGTTTCAGGGGAATCGGCTCCTGAATGACCGTCTCATAGATGAACCGCAATTCCCAATTCTCCAGGGTGGGAGGGCCATTGCTGGCTCCCGCGCGGTTGTCGAGAATCTCGAGGGTCCAATTGCCGAAGGAATTCTCGCAAGCCACATCCAGGGGTTCCTCCGGCAGGTAGTAGCGATCCTGTGTCGCAACCTCGGTGATGACAAAATTGTCGAACAACACCCCGTCCGTCCCTGGGGTCAGCGACGCGACTTTCAGCAGCAGGTTGGTCACGAGACCGGAGAAGGGCACCGAGTTGGTCCGCCATCCGAGATCGCTCCAGGAGTTGGACCCCAGGGGTTGCACGACCTCCTGCACCTCTGTGCCCAAGGTGACTTCAGCCGCGGGCTCCACCCCGTTGGGGATGGAGTCGGGGTTGCGCGCGTAGGCGAAGCTCAGTTGATAATTCCGTCCGGGGACGAGCGTGACATTCGTCTGGATGATTCCGTCGCCAAAACCGGTATCGCTGGCATCCCCGTTGATATCAATGAAGTTCACGCCTTCCGCCGCCACACCATTGGTGAGGACTTCAACATCGTTCGTGATCACTTCCCAGCCATTGATGAAGGTGGGAACGGCATAGGTGCCCGGCGCCGCTCCTTCAAATCCATCCGCGAAAACCACCGTTCCGGTTGAAGAAACGCTCAACCCGCCCAATGGCAGCGGGGCGAACTTCATCGGGGTTGTGGTCAGGTCCGTGTTCTCGGTCAACACCAGGTAGGTGATGTTGCTGGCGATCACCGTGGGCGTGTATTCCCAAACACTGTTGGTATTGCTGTTGTTCCCCTCGTTCACAGTGATCACCAGATCGGTGGCAACCCCGGGTCCGAAGTCCACCGAAAAGACCTTGTTCGTGCCATCCGTCCATCCGGTGTCATAGATCTGCTTGCTGTCGTAGTAAACCCGCATCCGGTCGGGAAGGGCGAAGAAGGAGTAATCCACAATGAGTTTGCCGCTGTTGGCGCCGACATTGAGGATGTTGGTGTTCGCCTCGAAGCCTCCGTTTGTCGCCAGCGGAAACACATTCGTGAAAAGGACGCCGCCCCCAAGTCCATTGGTGGACAGGCCGCCGCGGTTCTCCACCAGGAGATTCCGTTTACCGGTCGGGCTGATGAGATGCATGACCAGATCCGACACCCGGGGGTGATTGACCCGGAGGGCCACCTCCAGCTCGTCCACCGTCCTGGTGTCCTCAACGAATATCGAGGCGTAGGTCACCGCATCATCCAGCAGCGGAACCGCCTCGAGACTGACGAACGAAGCGCGGTCCCGGCGGTCGAAATCGCCGCTCTCGATCCGCACAATCAGTTCGTAACTTTGGGTCTCCGTTGCCGAGGGGTTGAACACCCGCAGCACGTAAGTCCCGGATACCAGCGGCGGGACATCGAAAATGCTGATCGAGAAGCATTCCCCTTCGTTGCCGTCGAGACTGAACACGTAGTCGAACAGGTTGGTGCTGGGCAGAACCAGATCCGAGTCGCAGGTCGAAACCCGCTTCACGTAAACGATGAGTTCCCCGGCGTTTTGGCCGGTGACGTTGGTGATACAGATCAGGAAATTGGTGGCCTGCGGGGGCACGGTGAACGGGTAAAGCCGGGAACCGAGCGGGACCAGGGTATCCGTGATCAAGGTGTTCGTGGATGGCGCGCGCTCGACGTAGCCGGAGACGAAATCCACCGCGCCCGTGGAGACATAACCATCGTCCACGACCGTCAGGAGATACTCGGAGCTGGCATCCTCGTTGATGAAGCCCGCCAGGCTTCCCGGCCCGGCGCTGGGTTGCGAGTTCGGAATGTCCCCCTCGTCGTTGTCCTCGAAGATGAAGTTATGGGTTGGCAAGGGAGGCGGCACATCGCGGTGATTGAGCAGCGTGGCGATGCTTTGGAGCTTGCGGCTGCCATCGGTGAACACGCTGATCAGGTCGCCAAAATTCTCGTGGGTGAGGGTGTTGGTGACCACAATACGGCGCACCTTGAATTCCGAAGCGCCCGAGTCCAGGAGCGTCATCGCAATCTGCGCCCCCTGGGGATTCCCCGAGGAGCCATTGGGGATGAGCTGCGGGACGATGTCGGGCAGGAGGGGTGCGCCCCGCGGGTCGTCGCCAAAGGGCAGCAGGCTGAAAAACGCCCGCAGGGTGTACTGGGCCGCCTCCTGATCCTCGGACTTCACGCCGAGGTAGTGGACCACACCGGGGCCGGTGTTCGTCAGTATCACCGTCTCACGCCCGCCACGGGTCACTGACCTTTCCGCCGCGGCGATTACCGCGGCATCCAGGTTGGTCAAGCCGGGATCGGTTGACTCGTAGAGATCGATGTCGGCCTCACGCCGGGTGGCGTTGAAATTGGGATCCACGGCAAAGACGCCCATGCGGGGGATGGACAGCTCGGTGGCCAGCGAGGTGGTGAAGGCGACGTTGGTGAATTCGGCGGTGGTATTGGTGATGACGTAAAAGTGCCACTGGTTGGTCATTCCGTTCGTGCCGGCAAGGGTTGCGCTGAGCTGCGGAAGCAGCGCGGGGTTGGCCCCCACCCGCTGGTCCTCCAACCGGGCACTGGCCGTCGTGGCGCCCACCAACACATTCGTCACAAAGGTCACCTCGGGGGGGGCCATGAGGCCGGCATCGGCAGCCTCGGCGGTGAACACATTGGTCACACTCGAGGCTCCGCTTGAAATGATCAGCACGAAATCCTGGACCACATTGTTGGTCTGGGCGGTGACGGCGTTCACGTTGACGCGCCGTGCCCTCACGGTCACGGAGTAATTCGTGCCGACGGGATCCTGGATGAACACGTTTTCGACGTTATTGACCACATCAAAGACCGGGGAGCCGTTGGTGGGCACCGGGAGGGTCCAGTCGCTGCTGGGCTGAATATCGTTGCCATAATAGGCCTCGAGGGTATCCAGGTTGGTCACCACCAGATCCAGATCGTTGACCAGTTTGACCCCCGCAGCGGGATTGCCCGGCGGGTCCGTCCAGACCAGCGTGAAACGCAGCGGCGTGTTGATGGCCTCGGGCGTGCCGGATAAGGCGATGGTGCGCACCTGGGATTCTCCCGTGGCCAGGGCGGTGTCCGGACTCTGCTCGACAAAGAAGACCCCGGTCCCGGACCCGGACTGGTCGGAGAGGTTCGTCAGCACATTGGCGATGTTGAACAACCCCCAACCCTGGTCGTTGAGCGGGCTGTTCACTTCAAAATGGTACACCGGGCTGACCGAGCGGGAGCCGTTGATGAGGAGCGCCTTGAGCAGGGCCGGACTTGGATTGGTGCCATAGGTTGTCTGCCAGTACTCCTGGATCAGCGCCAGGGTGCCGGAGATGGCGGGCGCGGCCATGCTGGTTCCGCTTTCGTAACGGTAGTAGGGTTCCAGTTCGGCGTTGAGTTCCTCAAGCAGGGCGGTTCCGGGCGGAATCCCGTTGGTCAGGTAGAGGATGGTGGTGACATCGAAGGTCACCGGTTCGGCGGTGGGATTTCCGACTCCGTAAAACCAGATGGCGTCGACCGGATCCAGTGGGGGAGGAGGTATCGAGACGCCGTTGGTCCCGACGCGATCCGCAATCGTGACCGGGCCGTTCGCGCTTAAATAGATTTCCAGGTCCGGCAGCAAGGTGGTCGAGCCCTCGGATGGGGTGACAAAGACATCCAAACCCACCGCGTTGGTCGGCACATAGAGAATCCAGTCGTAGATGGCACCCGGCGGGACCTCCTGGCCCTCGATTGTGGTGATTTCCCGGTCAAGCGGGTTGGAATAATAGGCGTTGGTATCCCATTGAGCCGATCGCGTGGAAATCACGAATTCGCCCGGGGCAACCACATCCGGCTTGAACCGCCCGTTTTCACCCTCCCGCCCGATGCCCACATTGCCGCGGCTGGAGTAGAAGGCCACCTGGTCATCCGAATCCGTCCGAAACTCGAAGGGCGCATTGGTCGTCACCTCCCCGGTGACGATGTTGGTCACCACCACCTCGTTCGTGATGTCGCGCCATTGCTCGATGGCTCCCACCGTGATCACGTTCTTGGCGGTTGCAGGCGAACCTATGGTGCCGGCCATTCCCCCGGTTCCGTCCTCGTTCCCCACCCCTTCATTGCCCGCGGCGAAGACGAAGAGCACCGGCTGTGATCCGGTCGTTTCCGGCAGGGCGTCGCGCACTGCGGCGTCATAGCTGGCCGCCGAGATGTCGTAGGCCGTGTTCCCCAAAAAGCGCCAGCTGTTGTTCGAGATCAACGCATTGGTGAGCGCGGCGGATTCCTGCAGGCTTTGTTGTGTCGGCTGGCCAATCAACCCGCCGGAAATGCCGCCCACCGAGAAGATCCGCGCCTCCGGGGCCATCCCGCGAAACTGTCCGGTGACGACTGGAACCACCGATCCATTGATGTTGGTGCTGGTCACGGTGGCCGATTCGGAACCGTTTCCCGCAATGGTTCCGGCAACGTGAGTTCCGTGCCCGTCCTCATCGACGAGGGAAAGTGGATCTCCGAAAACGCGTCCCTGCTCGAAGTCGGGATGGCTGGCATCGACCCCGGAGTCCACCACCTGAACCACGATTCCAGAGCCGGTCAGATTGAGATAATTGGCGGTGTTGGTGCCGTCGAGCGCGATCCCGAGGTTTGTCCGGACCAGGTCATTGGCCGGCACCCGCAGATAGGCCAGGTCCACGATCTGCACCCCGCTCAATCCCGCCACAGCCGGGAGCGTCTCTTCCGGCATCCGCATCTTGTAAATCGGTCCGAACGGGGATCGGTCCGTGGCCACCAGTTCCCCTCCGAGCTGTGCCAATGCCTCCGCGGTGGCCGGTCCGGAATCCGGGAAAGCCACGACGCTCAGGACGGTTCCCTCGGGCAATGGCTCCTGCTTCACGGCCAGTTCCAGCAATCCGCCCTTGAGCTTGTAATAAGGCTCGAAAGGGGCAGTGGACTGAACCATCGGATCGCGGGACATCGCCGCCACATCGCCGGCGGAGGCACGGACCAGATAGGCGTTGTTGGGCACGTAGGCCACCACCTCGCCGCCGGCGCCGCGGATCAACTGGCGAAACGCCTCGGTAATCACCCCGCGCGACTGGACGATGTAGGTGCCGGGATCGCCCTGGGCTCGCAGGTGATCGGGAATGGGCAAGGCCGTTCCCAAGGCGGTGTCCAGCAGGGCGTTTTCCAGCATCAGGGCCGAATCGCTCCGCAGCAGATCCGCCAGGGGTGCGGGGGTGTTGCGCAGGCGCAGCGGAAAGCGATCGTCGGTGAAGAACGTGGCGCCCGCAGCGTTGGTGGCGGCAGAAGCACTCAACAACTGCCCGGTGGAGGTCGAGCTGACGGACGGGGTGGAGTCCGGGGCGGCGGCCGGCGGGGTGGCACCCTGCTGGGCGCGCTTCTCGCCCCACTGCCAGAAATAGATTGCCCCGACAAAGCAAAGCAAACTCACCAGCATCCAGGCTAAAGGTTTCCAACGCATCATTGACTCACTTTCTCAAAACCATTCATGACAAAACAACGGCGGCACCGACCTGCCGGTCGGCCGGACGCGCGGCAGCGCGTCCCCACCGGCAGCACGTCCCCACCCTGAGGCTGCCTAATCGGCGGGCAACAGATTGAAACTCTCGACGCTCACCTGCGGTCTGTTGGGGGCGCCGTCCACCTGAATGACCGATCGGACGGCCACCTCCGCGGTGACCTGATAATTCGTGCACAACCCGAAAAGCGGTCCGGAGGTGACCAGGGATCGTTCCGCCGGCTTGAGGCGTTGGCCATAAGAATACACCACAAATCGCGGTTTATCACTTCCCCGGAGCGAACCCATGATCTGCTGGGGAATCCGCTCATACAGCGCATCCGTCATGGCTTGCTGCGCTTGAACGTCAGACAGGTTGAGGAAAGGCGAGCGGACGCTGAGCTCCTCCGCCTTGAGCACATCGCCCACGCGTTCGAAGGCTTTCTTTGGCTCGCGATTCCGGTCGGAGTTGATTCCCTCCACGATGCGCCCCACGGCCGAGTTGGGCTGGTCCACGCCGGCCGGGGTGATGATCCGGGGCGTTGACTCCCCGGGAGCGGTGTTGGTCAGAGCGATCACACCACTCAGAATGGCCGACCAGGCGGCCAGCCCGTCCTGATTCACGGACATCTGGCCCGCGGTTGCGTTGTCGCTGAGCGCTGCCGTAAAGAGGTCGAAGAGCTTGAAATCCTGCTGCGGGAAAGTGAGCGCGGCATCGCGGCGACTGGAATTGCCGGTCCATTCACGCCACTCGCGCCCACTGCCTCCGCCACGACCCTGCCCAATCTCGTTCGCCTTCATGTAGATCGTCTGCCACGGGGTGCCGCGGTGCACCCGACCAAGCCATCCCACGTTGGGGAACTTGTTGGTGGGAAATTCCCAATCGTCCGAGAAGCGGACTCCCGGGTCCTTGAGTTCCAGTTTGAAGTTCCGGGCCGTGGTGCCGCCACGGGTCGCCGCCGAGGATGGGTTTCCACCCCAGGGCTGGTAACGATCGTTCAGCCTGCGAAGATTCTCATTTTCCAGGGAGGGAATCCGCTCAAGCGGGGACAAGTTCCGGATCCCATCGCCCTGCTCCAGGTATTCCAGGTCGCCCGCCATGTAATGGACCAGTGGATCGTTCGCCTGCCAGGTACGGTACTCCAACAGCCTGCGGGTCGGTGAGAAAGGCACCTGCATGACCAGGTTGGTGCTGCTGAACTTCCCCTGGTAGCCCCGGAAGGTTGCGTCTCGCCCATAGTAGAACGCCATGAAGTTCGCGATGGCCTGCTCCTTGGTCCTCGCCCCCGCAGCCTCGAGCCTGCCGTAGTTGTCCCAAACGAAATCAGGCACGCCAGGCGTGCCCAGCGAAACCAGGATCTGCCTCAGCACCCCACGGGGAATATCGCCCGCATTGGCGGCTCGATTGCTGTCCCACAAATCGCGCTCGGTGTTGCTTCCTTCCTCATCCAATTCCCTGGAGATGTCCCGTTCGCTCACCACGCGCAAGTGCACATAGTCGATCACATTGGTCACCCCCGCATCGTTTCGTGCCAGCATGTAGAATTGCAGCCGGTTGGTGACATAGAGTCTGATGACCGGCACGGGCAAATCGCCACCTCCTCCCGACGCGGCGTCCAGCCAGCCCCGATTGAGATTGGTCTGCATCAGTCCGTTCTTGGTAAAGACCGCCGGGACGAAGGAGGCGAAGTTGGTGTAGATGGGAACCTGGAATGCGACCCGGTTCGGGTTGTTGACAGCGCCACGCCCTTCCCATGCCTGAATCAGATTGGTGGCGGCGGTCGCGTAGACCCGACTGGACCCAAACATTCCGTTCACGGATGATTGGAACCGGTTTGAAATGGCGAGACCCACCTCCATGTCGTTCCTGGCCACGATGTTCACACCCAAGGGGAACCAATTCGTGTAGGAATTCCAGGCTTCCACGGCAACCGCATTGGATACTCCCACAAAGAGGAGCTGGTTGGTCGACCGGAGCCGCTTGTCGATTTGAAGTTTGCGCGTGATCTCGAACACGGATTGCAGCGACATCTCATTGAAATTCGGCAATCCCTTCTTGGCGCCGATCACCCAGGGAACATTGTAGGCATTGAACTCGCTCCCCTGCACAGGATTTGGCGGCAGAACCGGTATCAAATCACGTTGAGCCTTGATGTCCAGGTCCAGGGTGCCACGGTTTTCATCGTCCCTGGTGAAGCTGGTGATGTTTGTCCAGTTGCAGATGTAAACATCGTCCCCATCGCGCCGCAGCAAGGGTTTG
>JALOTU010000493.1 GCA_025457725.1 Verrucomicrobiota bacterium | reverse complement strand
CTTCCCGCAGAGCGCGGCCATGACGCGGTGGGTCGTCTCGATGTCGGTAACCGATAATCCATCCGAGAGTTCGTTGATCCACGGTACCTGAAGGCGCATTGCGTCATCAAACGCCTGTTTCCCCGCATCGGTGAGCACCACCAACGGCGCTCTCCGGTGATGGGGGTTCGGCTGAAATTCCACCAATCCTTCATTCACAAGGTCATTGACGATCCGTTGGACGTTCTGGCGGTTACCTGCCATATCGCGCGCGAGCCAAGCTACGGGCTGGGGCTGTTTTGCGGCGGAGATCGTGCCCAGTACCTTCCAGCGGGCGCTCGTGAGACCGATGTCCGCGACCAGCCGGTCTCCTGCGGCAAGCAGCCGATTGTTCAGCCGGAAAAGTTGGAGGACGAGGTCGGTGAAGGCTTTGCCGGATGGAGTGTGCTGGTATTTGCTCATATGAATATAGGATGCTCTGTTGACATCGTGATGTCAATCTAGCCATAATTCGTTTGCTTGGTGTCGAGTTGTCATGATGCAACCCACGCAAATGGAGGTTTCCATGCTTTCCCTGCGCCCCCTGGATCCCGTCGTACCGATTGAGCAGCAGCTTCAGGGCGCCGCCACTCCCGTCGTCCTGGTCAATCTCTTCACCGTGGCCGAGGCCGACATCCCCGCGCTGATGGCTGCCTGGGAGAAGGACGCCCACTGGATGAAGCGCCAGCCCGGCTTCATCTCCACGCAGCTGCATCGCGCCATCGGCGGCAGCTGCCTGTTCATGAATTACGCCGTGTGGGAGACGGTCGACCACTTCCGTGCCGCGTTCACCCACCCCGACTTCGTCCGTGCCTTGGACGCCTATCCTTCCAGTGCCGTTGCGACGCCGCACCTGTTCAGCAAGGTTGCGGTGCCCAACCTATGCACGGCTTGATCCGGCCCATCGAACGGACCACCACCATGCCTAAGCGCGCTCACCTCATCGCGGGGATCCTCGCTTCGCTCTGCATGGCGACGTTCCTCGTTTCCACCCTCCTCGTCGAGCTGTTCGGCGCACAGACGGCAGTGGCGCAACTGAAGTCGCTCATCGTCACACCGGGTCTGTGGATTCTGATTCCGACCATTGCGGCAGCCGGAGGCAGTGGCATGCTCCTGTCCAGGTCACGGCGCGGACGGCTGGTCGACGCCAAGAAGAAACGCATGCCCTTCATCGCAGCCAACGGGCTGCTCGTGCTCGTGCCGTGCGCAATCTTCCTGAACCGATGGGCGGCCGGAGGTGCGTTCGACACCCCCTTCTATGGGGTGCAGGCCATCGAGCTGATTGCCGGAGCGATCAACCTGACGCTGATGAGTTTGAACGCGCGCGATGGCCTGCGTATGGCCGGCCGGCTTCGCTGATCACCGCCTACGACGCGCGTGCCCTGAGTGACCTGGTTTGAATGATGCACAGGACGTCTGTTCATCACTGGGCACTATGGGCACGTCCGGCAACTTAGCGTGCATTCTGAGACGACCCCTGAATGGTCAAATGGCGGCTGGTGACACGAGTGTTGACACTGGTGGCGAATTCTTCTGGGTGGTTCACGCTGCTCCTTGGAGGGTGGCAAACCGCGAACAACGGGTTGGGGCTATGGGAGTCCCTGCCAACCACTCACCGACCCGGATCAGGTTCATCGCGACGGCAGTGACCCAGTGTTGTAGGTGGGTTTTGGCCAATCCGAGGTAGCGACACTGGCGCAGGCCACAGCGCCGGATGGCTTGCTCGTGGGTACTTTCAATCCCGGCGCGGGCCGCATACTGCTGGCGGAAGGCCCCGGTGGTTTGAACCTCGCGGGTGGTTTGGAGGGCTGCATAATGATTACATTGGGTAAACCCCCGGCTCTGCCGGGGGACTCACAAGGTTTAACCTTTACGGGAGTGGGTTTTGCCGCGCAGCGCAGCGGATGTTGATTTTGAGTCACGGATCGTTATTCATGCCACTGAATCTTAATGATTTCCTTGCGTAGTAGATTCGGAGTTGCTGAAGAATTGTTACTGAACAAGATTATACCCACGTGGCCCTGCCGCCTTGGGCGGCCCATGGTTTACAGCGCCTTTGAGGCGCAACCCCTTAAAGCCCCCGGCTCTGCCGGGGGATAGTGCGCCCGAGAGGGCGCTGAGTCAGCACGGTGAAAGTCCGTGTCCATGCCAAGACTCGGTAGCTAAAGGTCACTGCGTCGCCGCGAGGCGGGGTGGAAAGCAACCGGCGGCGAATGATGGGTCCGTAGGATAACGAACCCGATTCGGCATTCTGTGGCGGCGAGCCTGCTATCCCATGGCGAAGCCTGAAACTCACTCTCCGCGTTGTGATTGGCGGATAAAACGACGGAGGGGCGCAGGGTGTGGTTGGGGACAGAACCATCAGAAGTCTCAGCGCAGTAAACGGGGAGACCTGCTGGCGGGGGTGACCGCGGGCAGGAGTCAGAACCCTCATAAGAGCGCGGTGTCGCGACGAGGACGAGGTCAAGGAAGCGATATTGTGGCACCGCCGGGAAACCAGGCGGCAACCGAGAACACCAACAGCGACCTAAAGCCACGAACAGACGGGCACCAGAATCCAGGGTAATGCCTGGCGGAGCAAAGGGGGGTAGGAAGGTTGATCGGCAACATTCACGAACGACGGAGGCGATATGCCGCTGAGTGCGTCAGTGCCCGTTGGGGCTAAACAAGCACACGCGACCCGTGATCCCCGCCAATGGGGATGGGTTGAGCCGACGGTGTGGACGGAGCGGATGTTGGCGGCCCTGGTTAACGGGGTCGCAGGAGGTAAATGGTACAGTTTATGGGACAAGGTCTGTAATCGCAGGACACTGGAAGCGTCATGGGTCGCGGTGGCGCGCAACCACGGGGCGGCGGGGGTCGATGGCGTAAGCATCCAACGCTTTGCCGCGCACGCGGAACGCTATCTGGATGAAATCGCAGCGGACCTCAAGGCCGGACGCTACCGCCCCGATGACGTTCGTCGAACGTACATCCCCAAGACGGGTGGTGGACAGCGCCCACTGGGTATCCCGACGATCAAGGATCGCATTGTGCAAGGGGCGCTCAAACGGGTGCTGGAACCGATCTTCGAGTGGGAATTTCTGGACGCGAGCTACGGCTTCCGTCCAGGACGGAGCGCCAAGGACGCGTTGCGGGTGGTCGATAGGTCTGTAAAGGACGGCTACACCTGGGTGGTCGACGCCGACCTCAAGAGCTACTTTGACACCCTTCCGCACGATGCCCTGATGGAAACCGTGGCGGCCCACGTCAGCGATAGCCGGGTACTCGGCCTGATCCAAGCGTATCTGGGTCAAGGCATCCTCGAAGGCCTCGCACGCTGGCAACCGACGCGGGGCACGCCACAAGGCGCGGTGCTCAGCCCGCTGTTGGCGAACCTCTACCTGCATGGACTGGACCGCCGGATGAGTGAGCAGGGCTATCGGATCGTCCGCTACGCGGACGACTTCGTGATCCTCTGTGCCGATGAGTTGGAAGCCCGACGGGCCTTGGACCAAGTGCAAACCTGGACCCAAGAGCACGGCTTGACCCTGCACCCGGACAAAACCCACGTGGGCGACTGCCGGCAAGTAGGACAAGGCTTCGAATTCCTCGGTTATCGCTTTGAAAACGGCCAACGCCGGGTTCGCGCGAAGAGTCTCCAGACCATTAAGGACAAAATCCGGGCCAAGACGGGACGGACACGGGGTGAGAGCTTGGTGCGCATTGTGGCCGATCTCAACCCGATGTTGAAGGGTTGGTTCGGCTACTTCAAGCACGCGCATCACCCGATCTTTCACATTCTTGACGGTTTTGTGCGGCGGCGTCTCCGGGCATTGCTGCGCCGACAGCACCGTCTGCATAGCCGAACAGGACGTTCCAAAGCGGATCACTGCCGCTGGCCTAATGCCTTCTTCGCTGGGTATGGGCTTTTCACCATGACCGAAGCCCATGCGTTGGCGTGCCAATCCCGATGAGGAAACAACCGACTGGAGAGCCGTGTGCGGGAGA
>JALOTU010000084.1 GCA_025457725.1 Verrucomicrobiota bacterium | reverse complement strand
CGCTCTGAAAGCCGCGGAGCAGCAGTTTTATCGGCCATTTGTCGAATCCACCCCATGATCAGGCCCCAGCCAATCACCCGGCCCCTTGCGGCGCTCATCGCGCTGGCACTCCTCGGTGCGTCCAGCCTTGCCCCCGGCGCGGTCATCAGCGTCAACTTCATCCAGAATCCGGGCAATGATAACCAGCAGATTGACGCCGACGAAACCTTCGGCATCGCCAGTCTGGGAACCGTCGTGGGGGGGTGGATAAACGTCACCGCCGGGCTCAACAACCTGACTGACGCGGAGGGAAACGCCACAACGGTCAATCTCTCGGCGATCGGGCAGCCAAACGGGCAGGCCACCTTCTACGCCGGCTACACCAACACGCCGCCTTACGCGGGATTTGACGACTACACGGGCACGGCCAATCCCTGTTACTTCACCTTGAACAACCTGAATGCCAATTTCCCCAACGGCTGCAAGGTGATCGTTTACGTGGGAGGGTTCAACGGCAACACCGGTGCGTCCATCTCGGACGGGACGACCACCTACTACTACCGGCCGGACCCATCACCGGCGGCACCCTACGGAAGCTTTGTCCAAACCAGCCAGACCACCGACCTGGGTGCCGGCAACAACCCCATCGCCCAATACGCCGTGTTTGGCGGCACCGGGCTGCTGACCAACAATACGCTCACTTTTACGATCGACACCCTCGCGGGCGGCGGCTCCGGTTTGTGCGGCTTCCAGATCGTCGGCACCTCCGTGAATGAACCGCAGCCGCGATTGCTGACCTCGGAAGGCTTCGATGCCAGCGGTTACAACACGGGCGTTTCACTATTCAACAACGCAACGCTGGCCTTCGGATTCGACGGGCCTTGGACGGGTTACGGCGGGCAGGTCAAGATCGTTGCCAACAGTCTGGTCTATCCCGGCTACGGCGAGGACGGCGAGCGGCACGTGCAACTGACCAACAACTCGGCCATCCGCCGCACGTTTCTCACGGGAAACAATGGGCCGCTGGGGAATTACATGGACCCCAACGGTCTGATTTCCCTGTCTCGCGATGGACTGCCGCTCTATCTCGCGTTTCTGGTCCTTTCGCCGACAAACGAGTCCCCCGGGGGAAACCTGAGCCTGTATGACAGTGACTACACGGTCGAGAACCGGTTCTTCATGGTGCAGCTGAACCCCACGGCACCCTCCTATCCCGTCACCGCCACCATTCCCAACGGAACCAACACCCAGACCCTGGGAAACAACCATGGCACCGCCAATCTCATCGTGGCGCGCTTCGATTTCGGCGGGGCTAATGGCACGGTCCGATTGTGGTTGAATCCCTCCACCGGTGGCGCCCAACCGGCGCCCGACGCGACCTTCACCAACATTGCCATCGCCTTTGACCGGCTGCAGCTCACCCATGGCTACGCCGACAAAGCCGTCGAATTTGATGAGATCCGGTTTGGCAACGACTGGGCCAGCACGGTCACGGCGGCGGGATTGGCCACCTTGCCCGGCGTTCAGAGTCTGGCGGGGATGCGGGGATTGCCGCCCTCGCCGCTGGGCGACACCAATTATCCGCGCGCCTTCTTTCCGTTTGTGGACGGGTTTGGTCAATACCGTCACCTGGAATGGGCCAACAAGGTCCATTCCATCGGGGAACTGCAGCAGGGTGCGGTTGATGAGGCCGCGGATCTCGCGGCCAATCCCGGCCCGGACCAGTGGTGCGAATTCGGGGGCTGGTTGAACGGGCCGCAACTCACCGCGACGGGCGTGTTTCGCGTCCAGAAATACCAGGGCGACTGGTGGTTTGTGGATCCGCACGGACACCTGTTCTGGTCGCACGGCGTCACAGGCATGAATGGCCCGAGCGTTCCGACCGGCGTCTCCGACCGGCACAATTACTTCAGCCATCTGCCCCTGCCGGGTGATGCGGATGCCGGGTTTCTTGCCACCAACGACGATATCGTGGCCAGCGGCTATTACAGCGGCACCAAACCGCTGACGATGGATTACCTGGCTGCCAACGCACTGCTGAAATACGGCACAAATTGGAACGAATATGCCCGGGACCTGAACCACACGCGCCTGCGCAGCTGGGGCATGAACTCCATCGGCGGCTGGACTGTGACCAATGTTTATCTGGAGCGCCGCACGCCCTATGCCCGGGTGCTGTTTCCTTTCGTGGGGGCCATCAACGGCGACAGCCGCATGCCGGATTACTTCAACCCCGCGTTCGCCACCGCGCTCACCAATGCGCTCAGCGGGCCCGAGCGCAACGACCCTTGGTGCATCGGGTTTTACATCCACAATGAACTGGACTGGACGCGGCCAGGAAAACTTGCGGACACGACGGATGTGGGATTGACGACGCTGGCCGCGGCCGGCAGCTCGTTCGCCAAGGCCGCGTTCCGCGATCAACTCCAGGGCAAGTATGTCACCATAGGCGCGCTCAACGCCCAATGGGGCACCAGCTACAGCTCGTGGACAGATTTCCTGAACCAAACCAGCACAGTTCCCGCGGGCGCGAGCGGTGATGTGGATTTGAACGCATTCTATCGAAACTATGCCGAACAGTTCTTCAGCACGTGCAGCGCGGTCATCCACGGGTACACCAGCAACCTGTTCCTGGGCAGCCGTTTTGCCGGGCAGCCCTTCGCTGATGCCGCGCGCGCCTGCACCAACCACGTGGATGTCGCTTCGTTCAACAGTTACGCCAACACTCTGAGCGTTCCCACCGGCCTGGAGGCGGACATCCCGTTGCTCAACACGGAGCACAACTTCTGCGCCCTCGACACCGGGCTGTTCTGGGAGGGCTTGAATCTGGCCGCCGACCAGGCCCAGCGCGCCACCCGCTACACGGCCCATTTCAACGGCGCCGTCGGCAACCCGCGTTTTGTCGGGCAGCACTGGTTTCAAATGCTGGACCGCAGCACCACGGGCATCCTCAATTCCGATGCCGATGGCAACAACAACAACGGGCTGGTGGACGTGACCGATACGCCGTATGCGCCATTGATCGCCGCCTCGCGCAACGCGGGCGCGGCAATGTATTCGTCCCGCCTCGGCACCACGCCGCCCACCATCACCGCCATTTCCAATCAAACCATCAACGCCAACACCAGCACCGGCCCGATCCCCTTCCTCATCGGCGACGATTTGACGGCCGCCGGATCCCTGGTGCTGGGCGGGGAATCATCCGACACCAATCTGGTGCCGACCGCCAACATTGTCCTCGGAGGCAGCGATGCCAACCGCACCGTGACCGTCACTGCGCAGATCAACCAGACCGGCACGGCCACCATCACCATCAGCGTGACCGATGGCAAGGGCGCCCGCGGCTTTTCGAGCTTCGAGTTGACCGTCATCCCCGCCCCGGCGAACCCGCCGGTCTTCGGCAGCTCCTCGCTCAGCAACCAGCTCTTGCAAATGACCATCACAGGTGACGCCGGCCCGGATTACTACATCCAGGCTTCGACCAACCTGGCGGACTGGCAGACGGTGTTCACCAACCTCAATGCGATGCCGCCTTTCATCTGGGCAGACCCGCAGACCCCGGATTTCCCCAGCCGCTTCTACCGCGTGCTGCTGGGGCCATGACCATGCAGATCCAAGCGGCCAACAAACCCATGTTCCCGAACGCAAACAGGCGCGCGTTCAAGCCCAAGCCTGCTTGCGGGATCCGGGGGCTTCTCCTGCCCCTTGCCCTCCCCTTGCTGGTGTTCAGCGCGGCTGGTCAGCCGGCGGCGGGCAAGCCGCCGCCCGCACCGCCCAATATCATCGTCATCCTCACCGACGATCAGGGGTATCACGACGTGGGGTTCAACGGTTGCCGCGACATCCCGACGCCGAACCTGGATTCCATCGCCGCCAATGGCGTGCGCTTCCCAAACGGTTACGTGTCCTACTCGGTCTGCTCGCCCAGCCGCGCCGGGCTGCTGACGGGACGCTACGAGCAACGCTTCGGACACGAGCGCAATCCTCGCTTTGAACCGGAGAACCCGAGATCCGGCCTGCCCCTCAGCGAAAGCACGCTGGCCGATGTTCTGGGCCGGGTCGGTTACCAAAGCGGCATCATCGGCAAATGGCACCTCGGCGCCCATCCCGACTTGCATCCGCTCAATCGCGGGTTCAATGGGTTCTTTGGCATGCTGGGGGGCGGACATCGATATTTCCCGGAGGAGCTCACCCTCAAGACGACCGGCGATGCCGGGGATGAAGCGGCGAGCTACCGCCTCCAGATTCTGCGCGATCACACACCCGTCAGGACAACGCAGTATTTGACGGACGAGTTCTCGGACGAGGCCGTCCGCTTTGTTGAGCGTCACAAGGATCGTCCGTTCTTCCTCTACCTGGCCTACAACGCGCCTCACACTCCGTTGCAGGCCACGGAAAAGTACTTGGGGCGCTTTCCGAACATCAAGAATCCCAAACGCCGCACCTACGCCGCGATGGTCAGCGCGGTGGACGACGGCGTGGGTCGGTTGCTGGCAAAACTGCGCGAACAGGGAATCGAGGAGAACACGCTGGTGTTCTATCTATCTGACAACGGGGGGCCCACGGATGCCAACGCCTCCAACAACGATCCGCTGCGCGGTTCCAAGGGCACCCCCTGGGAAGGCGGCTGGCGCGTGCCGTTTGCGGCCCAGTGGCCGGGGCATCTTCCCCAAGGCCGGGTTTACGAGCCCCCGGTCACCTCGCTGGATATCTTCGCCACCGCCGCAGCCCTGGCCGCTGCGCCGGTCGATCCCTCCCGCCCGCTCGACGGCGTCAACCTGGTGCCGTTCCTGACCGGGGAACAGACCGGGGTGCCGCATGAGACGATCTATCTGCGCATGTATGACCGGGGGGCGTTCGCCGTGCGGAGCGGAGCGTTCAAACTCGTCATTCCCCAATCAGGTAGCGCTCCCCAACTGTTCAATCTCGCCGCCGACGCAGGCGAATCCAGCGATCTGGCGGGGGCTCATCCGGAACAACTGGCGCGACTGGAGGAACGCCGTGCTGCCTGGAATACCCAGCTCGTGGCCCCGGTGTTTGATGGCCTGTTGTCGCCGAAGCAGCGAAGCAAAACCGCGACGCCGGCAGAGGAGGTGGATCCATGAAACGAAATCGCCGGCTCGCCCTGGCCGGGTTGGGTTTGCTGATGCTGGCGCCCGGCCCTGTCCGTGCCGACACCCGGCCCAATGTCGTCCTCATCGTCTGCGACGATCTGAACACCGACATCGGGCACCTGGACAGCCATCCGCAGGCGCACACGCCGAACATGGACAAACTGGCCAGGAGCGGCGTTTTTTTCCGTCACGCTTACAGCAACAACCCGGTCTGCGCCCCTTCGCGCGCCAGTTTTCTGACCGGCAAGGACCGGGCGCATGTGCGCCTTTCACAACACAATGAGGACTGAATACAAATGAACCGTTTTTGGACCCTAGCATTACTGACGGCGGGAAGCCTTCTTGGGGGCCGCGTGGATTCCATTCCGGCAGCCGGGATTCCCGCCCAACCGAACATCGTGCTCATCATTGCGGACGATCTGGGCTATGGCGACCTGGGCTGCTACGGCGCAACCAGGATCAAGACGCCAAACGTGGATCGACTCGCCGCGGAGGGGGTGCGATTTACCCAGGGCTACGCCCCCTCCTCCACCTGCACGCCCTCCCGCTACTCGTTGCTCACGGGCGAATACGCCTGGCGGCAGAAAGCGCGCAGGACCAGCATTCTGGACGGAGACGCGCCGCTCTGCATCGAGCCGGGAAGGGTCACCCTGCCGTCGCTGCTGCGGCAGGCGGGATACAAGACCGGCATTGTGGGCAAATGGCACCTCGGCCTGGGCGACGGGGAGACGCCGGTTGACTTCAATGGCGAAATCAAACCCGGGCCCCTGGAGGTGGGGTTCGACTACTGTTACATCATTCCGGCCACCGTGGACCGGGTTCCGAGCGTGTGGATTGAGAATCACCGAGTCGTTGGTCTCGATCCCGCCGATCCGATTGTGGTGAGCTACAGCACCAACATCAGCGACGAACCCACGGGATTGGAGCGGCCCGACCTGCTCAAGCAGCAGGCGGACAGGCAGCACTCCGACACCATCATCAACGGCATCAGCCGGATTGGCTACATGAAGGGCGGCAAAGCCGCGCGTTTCAAGGACGAGGAGCTGGCCACCACGGTTGTGTCCAAGTCCGTCGAGTTCATCGAGCAACACCGGGACGTCCCCTTCTTTCTCGAAGTGGGCTACTTTGAACCCCACGTCCCGCGCGTGGCGGAGCCGCCGTTTGTCGGCACCAGCGAGTGCGGCGTGCGCGGCGACGTCATCCAGCAGATGGACTGGGAGACGGGCGAAATCATGAAGGCGCTCGACCGGCTCCATCTGACGGAGAACACCCTGGTCATTCTGAGCAGTGACAACGGCGCGATTCTTTTTGACGGCTACTTCGATCGCTCGGTTGAGGACCTGAACGGGCATGAACCCACGGCGGGACTGCGTGGCTGGAAGTATCTGGTCTTCGAAGGCGGCTGCCGAGTTCCCTTGATCGCCCGCTGGCCGGCGAGAATTCAACCCCGGGTCAGCGACCAGATGTTCAACCTGGTGGACTGCATGGCAACCCTCGCCGCGATCGCCGGGCAGAAGGTTCCCAAGTCCTCGGCGCCCGACAGCATCGACCTGTCACAGGTGTTGCTGGGGTCAACAGACAGGAACGTTCGTGACAACACAGTGCTGCACGGCATCTCGGACACCCTGGCGATCCGGCAGGGCGACTGGAAATACATCCCCGCCAATGCCAGGGCCAAGGCCGCGGGCATGGGCAACGGGGCGAATCCTTCCGAGGCGCGCTTTTCCGCAAGCCGAATCCCCGAACCGATGCTGTTCAATCTTGCGAAGGATCCGGACGAAACGACGAACGTCGCGAAGCAGTACCCGGAACAGGCCGAGAACCTGGAGGCCCGGCTGCAGGCCATTAAGAATCAACAGTCCAAATGATCATGAGAACCGCATCACGGTTGTCGGCAGCCATCGCCCTGTGCCTGGCACTCTCCAGCGAGGCCGCCAGCTATTACGTCCATCCCGTCACGGGCGACGATTCCAATGCCGGAACCCGTCCAGAGTCTCCGCTTCGGACACTGAACCGGGCCAGCAGCTTGAGGCTTCAGGCGGGAGACCACGTGTTCCTGGCCGCGGGCCGGATGCTTGCCGGCCAGTTGAGCTTGGAAGGCGTGGTGGGCACGGAGATGCGTCCGGTGGTGATTTCAAGCTATGCACCCACCGAGGGCTCCGATGATGCATCGGCCATCATCGATGCCCGGGGTTGGGAAGCAGGTGTCCTGCTCAGGAATTGCGCCCACGTGCACCTCGAAAACCTCCATATCACCGGCAACGGCGGGGGAATGAACCGGGGGACAAAAGGCCACCCGGACATGCGATGCGGAGTGTTGGTTCAGGTCGATCACCCCGGCGAATTCGCGGGCTTCAGCCTGTCCAACATCGTGGTCAAGGACGTGTTTTTTGAGGAACCGGGCTTCACCCGCGACCCCGAGGAGGTCCGCAGCGCCAACGGCACCCAGAGCTACGGCTGGGGGATCCGCTTCCTTAACACGTCGCCGGAGGCGGTAATGAAGGACATTGCCCTACGCAATTGCCGGATCGAGAACGTCAGTCACACCGGCCTCAAGCTGACAGCATCGAGCAACGGCGTGCAGAACGTGGAGGCGGAGGGGATTCAAGTCCTCCACACCGGGGGTCCGGGAGTGCAAATGTCGGGGGTCCGTGGCGGTCACTTCCGCGATGTGGTGATCGAGAAGAGCCGTTTCGTGAACGCGAACGGCCCGGGAGATTCCGCCGGAGTCCACATTGATTTCAACTGCCGGAATGTGATCGTCCAATACAATCTCAGCGCCAACAATGCGGGCGGGTTCTGCGAGATTCTCGGCAACAATTACAACTGCGCCTATCGTTACAACGTCAGCGTCAACGACGGGCATCGTGTCAAAGGCAGCAGCGGCGCCTTCCAGGAGGGAAAAATGTTCTGGCTGAGCGGCTACACCGGCGACAAAAGCCGGCGCAGCGGCCCGTTCAACACCTACTTCTACAACAACACCATCTACGTCAGCGAGGATATCGTCGCCAAGATTGCGGTGGCCCCCACCGCGCGCGGGGTGCTCATCGCCAACAACATCTTCTGCATCATGGGACGCAGCGAGTCCGTCCTGGGCGACCAGAACAAGGCGGATTCAGACCTGGCCGGTCCCTTTCAGAATGTGGTGTTCCAGAACAACCTGTTCCTGCGCCGCGACAATTGGCCGTCGGATTTGCTGCTTCAGGACCAGGCGCCCCTCATCGGGGAACCCGGATTCCAAAAGGCCGGCGGGCAAACCCTGGAAAGCTATGTCCCCTCCAACAGCAAACTCGTAAAGAATCGCGGCGTCGAGATTACACCCCTCCCGGGCGACACCGTCGGCCTGGCCGGGGGGCTCAGGATGGAGCGGGACATTCTGGGGCGTCCCATCGTGGGGAATCCCGATCTCGGGGCCATCGAAATGGCCGAACAGCCCACTCAGCAAGCCGGCCTGCAATGAAGGCCCCCGACATGTGGACCCGGGGATTCAACAGGGCATGGATGATATTCCTGATCCTCGGAGTCTGGTTGCCCGGGGCGCGGGGGGCTTTTCGTTACCCCGATGAGGTCGCTACGCCGGGGGGCGGTTCATGAAACTTCCTGGGACGTTCTGCCGCTTCGGATTGGGACTTGCCGTGCTGATGGCATGTTGCGGCCGGTTGGAAGCGGCCGCTGCACCGCCCAACATCATCCTGATCGTTGCGGACGATCTGGGTTACGGCGATGTCAGCTACCAGGGCAGCTCGCAGATTCAGACGGCAAACATCGACGCGCTGGCCCGCTCCGGCGCCCGCTTTACGCAGGGCTATGTGTCGGCCCCGGTGTGCAGCCCGTCCCGCGCGGGACTGCTGACCGGCCGCAACCAGGTCCGCTTCGGCTACGACAACAATCTCGATGATAAAACCCCCGGCTTCGACCCCGAATTCGCAGGGTTGAATGTGAACGAGGCAACCATCGCCGACCGGCTCCAGGCGGCGGGCTACGTCACCGGCATCATCGGCAAATGGCATCTGGGGACCCGACTGCAGTTTCACCCGCTCAACCGCGGCTTTGACGAGTTCTGGGGTTTCCTTGGCGGCGGTCACAGCTACTTTCCCACGACTGCCGACGGGAAACCCGAACCGGATATTGAGTGCAATTACAAACCGAGCCGCCCGATCACCTACATCACCGATGACATCGGCGAAGAGGCCCTGGGATTCATCGAGCGTCATCGCAACCGGCCGTTCTTTCTGTATGTGGCCTTCAATGCGCCGCACGCGCCCATGCACGCGACGGAGGCCGATCTCGAACGGTTCGCGTTCATTCAGGACACCAGGCGCCGGGCTTATTGCGCCATGGTGCACCGGCTCGATGTGAACGTCGGTCGCATCGTGGAAGCGGTGGCGAACGCCGGGCTCGCGACGAACACAATCATTGCGTTCCTGAGCGACAATGGCGGTCCCGTGGATCAGAACGGTTCCCTGAACGCGCCGTTGAACGGCCAGAAGGGTATTTTGCTCGAGGGTGGCGTGCGGGTGCCCTTCTTGATCTCCTGGCCGGGCCGCGTGCCGGCCGGCACGGAGTTCACCCACGCCGCCAGTTCGCTCGATCTCATGCCGACCTTTCTCGCGGCTGCCGGCCGGCCGCCCGACCCGGCCGACGACCTGGATGGTGTGAACCTGCTGCCGTATCTGCAAGGGGAGAACGCGGCGCCGCCGCACGACACGTTGTCATGGCGCTTCACCATCAGCGCTGCGCTGCGCGACGGCGATTGGAAGTTGATTCGCCTGCCCGACCGGCTGCCGATGCTTTTCAACGTGAAAACGGACATCTCGGAGCAACACGATGTGGCACTCGAGAATCTGGATCGCACCCGGGATATGTTGCACCGCCTCGGCCAATGGGATGTGCGCCTGCCGCACCCGATGTTCCTGGAGGGGGCGGCATGGAAACCGCGCCAACTGGATCTCTATGACGCCATCTATCCACTCCGGCAACCTGAAGGCGGTGAAGCGCCGCGCCTGGCGCCCGGGGGCCCAGCCGAGTGAGGATGCCAGCCTGGCCCCGCGGAGACGGTCGACGGGCGAACCGTGCGCTCATACCCTGCGGAGGGACGGCAGTGCGGGTCAGACCCACGATGAAAACGCGAGCACAACTTGAACAGCGGATCCCATGCAAATGAACCGCAATAAGAGGCACCGGATCGCGATCCTGCTTGTGGCGGCGTCGTTCCTGACCGTGCCCGAACTCGAAGCGCAGTCCGATCCCGGGGTGCGCAGGCCCAACGTCGTCTTCGTTCTCGCGGACGATCTTGGATGGGCTGACCTCGGCTGTTACGGCAGCTCATTCTACGA
>JALOTU010000492.1 GCA_025457725.1 Verrucomicrobiota bacterium | reverse complement strand
GACAAGAACGCGTCCGCGGGAATCGTGGTGCGGGTGATAGACGAGGCGAAGCTGGGCGGGGCGAAGAACGTCAGCCTGGCCTCCGAACCGGGGGCCGCTTGAGGAAGGCAGAATGAAGAATGCGGAATGTGGAAAGAAGGAAGCAGGGCGAACTTTCAGTGACCCGGATGGGTGGCAGTTGGAACTCCTGCACTCTGACCTCTGAACTCTGACCTCCATCCCTGTCATGCGCCGCGTCTATGCCCCGCCCCGCATTTCCACTCTCCACCAACTGGGTGGCGGTCGGACTGTGGGCGGTCCTGTTGACGCTGGCCGTCTTTTTGGTGCTGCCGCTGACGCAGATGGTGTCGTCGTTCCGGCAGGAGCGGTTGTTGGTGCGGCAGGCCGATGTGGCGATGGAAGCTCCGCGGGAGCTGGAAGACCTGCCGCCGCCGCCGGTGGAAGAGAAGCCGCCGGAAGAGCCGCCGCCGCCGAAGCTGGACAGCTCCCCGCCGCCGTTGAATTTGAACATTGATCTGGACATCGCGGTGGGATCCGGCGGCGCGCTGGCCTCGCTCAACGGTTTTGCCGATGCCGGCCAGGGCGCCGATCTGCTCGACGCGTTCAGCCTGGCCGATCTGGAGAAGCGGCCGGAGCTCATGAGCTCGGTGGCGCCGGTGTATCCGGCGGACATGCGCAAGGCCAAGGTGGAGGGGACTGTGACGCTCATCTTCATTCTGGACGAGGAAGGGCGCCCGGAGGAGGCGCGCGTGGAGCGCTCGTCGCGGCCCGAATTCGAGAAGCCGGCTTTGGACGCCGTGCGCAAGTGGAGATTCAAACCCGGAATGAAGGACGGTCAGCCCGTGCGCACCTACATGAAGCTGCCCCTCCGGTTCCGCATCGGTAACTGAGACAGAGCAAACAAACCATGCAACAACGATTCAAGATGGTGATCGTCGGCCTGTTGGTGGCCGCCACGTTCGGACCCGGCGCCCGGGCGCGGGACAAGCAAGCGCAGGAGAACGGGGGCGGATCGCAGCTTCCGTCGATCCCCGACGGCTTTGCTCCCGTCAACCCGACCAACGCGCTGGCGTCTATTTGGAACGATCCGTCCTTCACCCGCCGCCTCCTGGAGAGCTACGCGGCGGCACCTGACGTGGAACCCCGGGTATCGCCGGAGGAAGGGCTGGAATTTCGTGAACAGGTCGTGCCCCTGCTGCGTGACAACCGGGAGAAGGCGATCAAGAAACTCGAGGGCATGATCCAGCAGGACGGCTCGGCCTTGTTCGAGTTCACGCTGGGCAACATCTATTTCCAGGACGGTGACCTGACCAACGCGGTCCGTTACTTTGAACAGGCCGTGGCCAAGTTTCCGGACTTCCGCCGGGCCTGGCAGAACCTGGGATTCGCCTTCGCGCGGGACGGGCGGTATGGGGAGGCGATTGATCCGATCACCCGCTCCATTGCGTTGGGCTCCGCGGACAGCAAGGCCTACGGGCTCCTGGGATTCTGTTACATGAACCGGGAACTGTGGGTCTCGGCCGAGGCCGCCTATCGTCAGGGCATGCTTTTGGAGCCGGGCAACGCCGACTACAAGCTGGGCATCGTCAAGTGCCAGGTCGCCCAGGAGAACTTCCAGGCGGCGTTGGCGATGTTGAACGAGCTCATCCAGCTGCATCCGGAGCGCGAGCAGTACTGGGATATTCAGGCCAACATCTTTCTCCAGACCGACCAGTCCGACCGAGCCGTGGTGAACCTCGAAATGCTCCGCCGCATGGACAAGGCGACGGTGAAGAACCTCATCCTTTTGGGGGACATCTACATGACCCGGGAATCGCCTGACCTGGCCCTGCCCGTCTATCTCGAGGCCATCGACCGGGTGGGGGCCGGCGATCTCGAGCCCGCGCTGCGCGCCGCGGAGATCATGGTGGGTCGCGGCGCGTGGGAGGAGTCCGCGGCGCTCTTTGCCAAGATTCGTGAAGTGGGTGCGGGAGCCATGACGACCGAGGACGAATTGAAGCTTCTGAAACTCGAATCAAAGGTTGCCATGGCCACCGGCTCCGGCGGGGAGGCGATCGACGTGCTCGAGCGGATCATTGCCAGGAACCCCATGGACGGCGAGGCGCTCCTGCTGGCCGGCGATTATTACTCCCGTTCCGGCGACAAGGAGAAGGCGGCGTTCCGCTTTGAGCTGGCCTCCAAGATCGAAGGGTATGAGGCCGATGCCTATGTCAAGCAGGCCCAGATGCTGGCCCAGACGTCGAAGTACCTGGAGGCCATGGAACTGTTGCGCAAGGCGCAGAAGATCAAATCGCGCGACAACGTGCAGCGCTATCTCGAGGCCATCGAACGCGTGGCGCGCACTTCGAACGGTTAACCGGGGAATGTGCGATCAAGCTGGGTTTTCACCACGGATGAACACCGATGCACACGGATCGGAACAACCGTTTTGTCGGCCTCCCGCCGCGCGCCCATCGGTGGTCAATGCGGCAGGTGTGAATCCATGAAGAAGCTGTGCCTTATCCGTGTGAATCCGTGTGAATCCGTGG
>JALOTU010000001.1 GCA_025457725.1 Verrucomicrobiota bacterium | reverse complement strand
GTCGATCGTGTCGATGAAATCCGCCACCAGCTTTGCGGCTTCATACAGCGCCGCCACCGCCTCGTGATCGACCCCCAGTTCCGGATCGAATTCCACCTCCGTGACCACCTCCATCCGGGACTGGAGCTGGTCGAACACCTTTGTCGCCCCGGCCCGGATGCGCAGCATGTCCTCGAAGATTCGCAACCCGCCGTCGAGCGTCTTGTTGAATGACTCCTCCTCCCGCCGAATCACGTCCTGCACCTGCTGCTTGCGCTTTCCGATTTCCGGAAACACGCCCCCCATGGTCTCCGCCAGCACATCCACCAGCAAATGCAGGAACGGCTGGTGGAATCCGAGGGTGCGACCGTAACGGACCGCCCGGCGCAGGATGCGGCGCAGGACATAGTTGCGGTCGGTGTTGCCGGGCTGAATGCCGTCCGCAATGGCAAAGCTGAGGGTGCGAACGTGATCGGCGATCACCCGGAAGGCCACGTCCACCTTTTCCTGTTCGGAGTGCGTCTGCCCTGCGGGGAGCGTGGTGATCGGCGATCACCCGGAAGGCCACGTCCACCTTTTCCTGTTCGGAGTGCGTCTGCCCTGCGGGGAGCGTGCTCGTGTACTTTCGCCCGCTCAGCATCTCCAGCCTGTCGAACAGGGGCCGGAAGATGTCGGTTTCGTAGTTGGAAATCGTGCCGTTGAAATCAGCGAATTGGCGGGTGCACTGGAGGATGCTGGTGACGCGCTCGAAACCCATGCCGGTGTCCACATGCCGGGCCGGAAGCGGGCTGAAGGTGCCATCCGCATTGGCGTTGAACTGGATGAACACCAGGTTCCAGATCTCGATGCAGCGCGGGTCGCCGACATTGACCAGCCGGCCGGCCGTGTCGCCTTCCGGGGTGAGGTCCACGTGCAGCTCGGAGCACGGACCGCACGGACCGGTCTCGCCCATCATCCAGAAATTGTCCTTCTTGTTGCCGCTGACGATATGCATCCGGGGATCCAGGCCGGCAGCGGTGAAGAGCCGTGCCCAGTGATCGTAGGCTTCCTGGTCGAACTCGCTGGGGTCGCCCTCCGCCGGTTTGTAAACCGTGGCGTAGAGCCGCGCCTTGGGAAACTTCCAGACCCCGGTCACCAGCTCCCACGCCCATTCGATGGCCTCCTGCTTGAAATAGTCGCCGAAGGACCAGTTGCCGAGCATCTCGAAAAAGGTGTGGTGATAGGTGTCCAGCCCGACGTCTTCCAGATCGTTGTGCTTGCCGCCGGCACGGATGCATTTCTGAGTGTCCGCGGCGCGACCCGGGGTGTAGGGACAGGGTTGCTCGCCGAGGAAGATCGGCACGAACTGGTTCATGCCCGCGTTGGTGAACAGCAGGTTCGGCGAATCGGGTAGCAGGCTCGAGGACGGCACGAGGGTGTGCTGCTTCGACTGGAAGAAGTCGAGGAACGACTGGCGGATTTGGGTCGATGTCATGGCAAAAGTCCCAGGAAGCCAGTCGATGGTTGAAAGTTCTGTTGGGTGCGGGTCGCAATGAACCTGCAACTTCCGACCGGGAATGGTCCCTGGAATCAGGCGCGGAGGATAGGCAAAGGCCCGCCGGTTAGGCGAGTTGGAAGTTTGCCGGCCTGGCAGCGCAGGAGGAAGTGGGACCGGCTTGGGCGCTGCCAAAATCACGTTGCTCCGGAAGGGATGAACCGGGTTCGGTTTCGGACGTTCGCCCGACCCGCCGATGGTTTCAAGGCGGCGACGGCCCATTTACCGGGGGACCCCATGCTCCGGTGTCACTTTGCATCGGCAGTGTGTGCTTCTCCATGGGGGCCTGCCTTAAATGATTGGAGTTGATCCTTGGAGACCACACCGGCCGGGCACTATCCCTCCCTTGGCGCGTAATAGACGACTGCGGGAGGGAAGTTCAGGAACACGGGAACGATGCGTGTCTTCGCAAACCTGGCCCTGATGTGTTTCCGGTCCAACAACGAGTGTTGGAACTGGATGTACAGGCCGCCTTCAGCCAGGTGCAGGTGAATGTTGTCAAGAAGAGCACAGGCGCGTCTTCCGCCCATGTTTCCGAGAGGAATGCCCGAGATGATGAAACCTGGTTTCTCCATCCCGAGCCTGTCCATTCCCGAAAGAAGGTCCTCGGCCGGGGTTGAGACCACTTCCACGCGGTCGATGCAGCCTGCCCTCCTGAGGGTCTCCATGGTATTTCGTGCCAGGGTCGGGTTGATCTCGCAGGCCAGGATGTTTGCTTGGGGACACCTGGTCGCAAGCTGCACGGTGAGGGCTCCAGTCCCCGCTCCCAGCTCGAGGATCTGCCCACGATACGTCTTGGGAACCGGGGCAATCATCATCGCGATGAGGAAGCGCTGCGAGGGCACGAGCCCTCCGGTTTGGCCCTGTTTCCGCAGACCGGCCCAAAAGAAACTGAAATAGGCTTTGAGACTGTTGGTCATGGAGCCTGTATCCCCACCAGGGCCCGGGTACCGTGGGCGGGCGGGACGTCGCTGCCACGCTTTGCCCGCCCCAGACGCGAAGGGACCAGTGTGGCTGCCCAGGAGGGGGTTGAGCATGCCCGCCCCGCGTTCGTGAGGGATTTCTTTCACCTGAATGTTCATCTTGATGCTGTAGTTTCCCCTGGTCGGAGGGTTCGATTTTCGGCACGCGTGGAACTGGCTGGCCCGGCCTCGCCCCTTCCTCCCAGATGCGGCGCGACGGGTTCCAGGGGGCAGAAACCTCCCTCGCCTTCGAACCGGGTAAAGTCTTCCGGTTGCCCTGCCTCGGGTGCGCTGCCATTCCTGGGTGCGCCGGAGCCGTTTGAACCTCCCGCGCGTGTGCTCAGGCTGCGTTCCGGGGAGGGATAAACCGACGAAACCGAGCCCAGGCTCATGATGAATTTGAGGCCCTCGGCCACGGTCATGTCAAGTTTGACCACCTCGGCCTCGGGCACCAGCACGATGGAACCGCTCGTGAGGGGCGGGGCCGGCACGAAAACGCTTAGCAGCGACTCGCGGGTTTTGGCCCGCACCTCGTCGTTTTGCGTGTTGGTGACAAACCCGACGGAGTAGAGCCCGGGCCGCGGGAATTGCACGAGCACCACCTGCCTGAACGTGGCGGCTTTGCCGGAAACCAACGCCCCGTTGATCTGCTTGAGGGTCCGGTAGATTCTGTTGAGCAGCGGAACGCGCATGAAGACCACGTCCACCACTTGAATCAACTTCTTGCCGAAGTAATAGCGGGCGAGTCTGCCGACCAGGACCACCGCCAATAAAGCGAGCGCCAGGGCGAGCACACTGCAGTAAAGGTGCATGGCCCCCTCGCCGTTCCCTGCGTGCGTCCAGGTCTTGGGTACCAGCACCAGCAAGGTATCGGTGAACCGGGCCACCGTGCCAAACAGCCAGACAACCACCCAGATCGAAACCGTGGCCGGCAAGACCACCGCCAGGCCAGTCAGAAAATCGTCTTTGCATGAAGCCAACGGGGCCTTCATTTTCGTGAGCTCCCCTTTCTTCGTTTTGCTGCGTGCTGACGCCACCGGGAGTCCGGGTTGACGTCATTGTTCGCCGTGTTTGCATGGCCAGTTGGACACGGCTCAGAACAGCGTTCCCTCATCCCGGGGAACGGACCAAAGGTCCAATTCTGCCAGCTCAACACGGCAAGACGACGCGGGCAGTCGGTGCTCCCGAAGGCGACGACTCGAGGGATGCCCGAATGTTGCGGAGGTGATCCAGAACTCCAAACACGCCAAGCAACCAGACGACGACGACCACCACCACCACGATGTTGAGGATCCTTTTGATCTTACCATCCATGGGGATGTAGGTGTTGACGAGCCAGAGCAAGACTCCGGCAACGATCAGTGTGATGACAATTGTGACCAGGGACATGGGGTGTTCCTTCTTGGCGCGGATTCGCCCATTCAAGCGGCTTTGGCCAACGGCGGCTCTTTCAGCACAACCTTGACGCCGTGGACGGGTTTGGTTACCGCCTTGCGGACCGTCTCCACTGCGGTCTTGCCTATTTTGCCTGCCGCTTTCATCGCCCCGTCGGCCGCGGCCGCATCCTCGGCGCTGACTCCGATTTCTTTGGCGCCTTCGATGGCCCCGACGACCAGCCCAGTGGCCGCGGCACCTACATCGCCGCCAACCTTGGCCGTATCCCGGATCGCAATCTGGGCGGTGTGACTGATGGTGTCCAAAGCCTCCTTGCCCGTTTGTTTGGTTCCGCGCAGCACCCCGAGCATGATCCCCTGGGCGGCTTGGGTCAGGTCAGCGCCCACTTGAGCGACGCCGTGGATTGCGCCGCTGGCAACGTGGGCGACGGCGTCGGCCGCGGAAGTGCCCACCTTGGCTGTATCCTTGATCGTTGTGGTGAGGGTTTGAGTTACGGTATCCACCGTCGCCTGGACGATGTTTCCCGTGCCTTTGATCGCAGCAACGATTTTGTCCTTTACGGTTTCAATCATTCCCGAATGTCTTGTTTTCATGGTTGGTTTCCTTGGGTATATCTTCCTGTCACTCTCGGAACACCCTATGGCCTGGGCCGCCCCGTCGCTATGGGGTATAACCCTACCATGTTCAGCCACGGTCTCCTGGGACAATGCGTTGCACGCTGGTTTCAAGTCGCTCACGGCCACGTCGAATTCATCCACGGCCTGGTGGGAAACCGGAAGCGCACGGACCCCGATTCCGGACTGACACTATCCGTCGAAGCCATCAGCCTGGATTGCAGTGAAAACTCCGTCTGAATTGCTCCGCCTCAGACTCCGTTCCTCAGGCCCGCTTGGGTCTCACGACCAGCAACGCGATCCCGCCGACGAGCGCGATCCCGCCGACGGCAGGTGGAATAAAGTGGCTGTCGGTGGTTTCAATGTGCAAGCCAAGGAAGTCGACCGGCTTTCCCGGCGTCTTGAAGGTGATGCCCGAGTAAGCGAGCACCACGATGCCGAGCGTGATCAAAATGGCTGCCGCGATGGTTTTCGTGTTCATGTTAGATCTTTGGTTATTGTTCCTGGTTGGCAGCGACTTAGATCAATCGCTTGCGTCCGGAAATGAGGTTGATGAGGATCATGATGATCGCCACCACCAGCAGGATGTGAATGAATGAACCGATGGTGTAGCCTGTGATCAGGCCGAGCAGCCACAGAACGATCAGGACCAGGGCAATGGTGTATAACATGGGATCTTCCTTTCTGGTTTCGTTGGGAACCACTGCCATCGGATGCGTTGCCGCACGCCAATGGCAATGATGGGCCGGCTGGGTTTCAGTTGGCGGCAATCCGCAGGTTCTGCGGCGGTGTCATGGGCGAATATTTTGCTGACGCAGGCACCGCGATGGTCATGTTGTTGACCACGCTGTTCACTCCGTTGATGTCGTTGACAAGCTTGGTGACGAGACTCTTCTCCGCGGCATTCCTGGCGATTCCATTGATCGTGACCACGCCTTCCGCGGTCTCAACCTTCGTCTTCATGGCGCTGGTCGAGCGGTGCGACAACAAGGCCAGCTTGACCTGGGCCGTGATGGAAGCGTCGTCGATCTTCTCGCCGGTCGTTTCCTTCTCCGGCGCCTCGCTCTTGGTAATCGTCATGTCGTTTTGCACGGATTTGACGCCCTCGACGTCTTCGGCGTATTCGGTGGTCAGGTCCTTTTGCGCCTGGCTGGAGGCCTTTCCGCTCAACGTGACGACGCCGTCCGTCACATTCACGTCCGTCTTGGTGGCGCGGACGTTGCGGTGGAACAGGAGCGTGGTTTTCACTTTCGTGCCCAGCCAGCCATCCGAGGATTCGGCCGGGGTTTCCGGACTGACGGTGAGTTGATTCTCCACGCTCTTGACCCCGGGCAGGCTTTCCACCGTGTTTTCGGCCAATGATTTGTGGGATGCTTCAGAAACCGTTCCGGTCAAGGTGACGGCGCCGTTCTTGGACTTGGTTTTGATGTCATCGTCCTTGAGGTAGGTTTTGAACACGTAGGACTTGCTGGCGGAGGACTCGATGCGGGCATCCGTATCGGAGGCGCGCAGGGATGAACTGGGGATTAGCATGGCGCCCATGGCTAGCAGGAGCGCGAGTGGATAGGTATGTTTCATTATGTAGTCTTTCTTTTAGTTTTACCGACAAGGAACACGCTATTGGACGGGCGGACTCTCTGCTATGGGGTGTAACCCTACCACGCGCTGAACCTTGCGAGGCGCTCACTGATGGCGGTAGAAACACCCCTCGCGGTGACCGCGCCAAGACTGGCCGGCGCCATGGCCTTGTGCACGTTCTGTGGATGGTTGGGGGGCTGGACAGCGATTGCCACTGCCGTTGCCGCCACCTGGAACACGATGAGAATTGCCCTGCCTGCACGATGGCCGGTTACTTCTGGTTGCTCTTTTTGACCGAGGCCGAACCCGCCGGCTCCTCCTGCTGTTGCTTTGGCTGCCAACGCTCTTCCAATTCCCCAAGGTGCTTGCTGTGCGTCAGAATCACAACCTCGTCGCCGGGGCGCAGCGTCGTCTCCTCGTCGGCGTGGGCGAACTTGTCCTCCCGATAATAGCAAACAACGCGAGCCTGCGCCGGCAGCTTGAGTTCATTGACGGCGACGGCGTCTTCTTTACTGACGGTGAACGTGAAAATCCGGGCTTCGTCCTTAAGGACCGTGGACAACTCGACGTTTTTACTGCCGCCCACCATGTCCTCCAAGTAACGGCTGATGGTGCGGGAGGGGATGATCGTGTCCTTCAGCCCCAGCTCTTGGCAGATACCCTCGAATTGCTCATCGCGAATGCTCGTCACGACGCGCCTGAAACCCAGCGATCGGCCAAGGAGGCTGGCAATGAGGTTGGCCTGGTCGCTATCGGTCAGGCAAAACAGGATGTCGGTCTTTTCGGGATTCACCTCGCGCAGGATGTCGGGCCGGCTGCCATCGCCGTGCAGGAAGCTGCAATCCATCTCCTCAGACAAGTCCTCAATCTTGGCCTTGTCGGTCTCGATAATGATGACTTCGTGGCCTTTCTTGACGAGCGCCCGGGCGGTTTCCACGCTGACTTCGCTGGCTCCAATAAATACAGTTCTCATGTTATCTCCACTCTTTTGCCAAACCACGTTCCGGGGAACAACAGTACCAACCAGGCGATGATTTCAAGGCGGCCCATCAGCATATCCGCGCACAACACCCCCTTGAGCTGGGCCGGCAAATTGGCGCTCGTGATCCCCACCGAAAGCCCGGCTGTTCCCGTTGCCGAAACCACTTCAAACAAAGAATCCAGCGGATCGTATCCCGTCGCGACAAACTGCAGCCAGGACACCGCGACGATCACCCCATACAGAAAAATGAGCAGCAGCGCGGTTTGAATCTCGTCGCTCTGCAAACGGCGTCCCGCCAGTCGCGGTTCGATCACAGCGTGCCGTGGCAGGCACGTGCGGACGATGAGCAGCCGAAAAACACCGAACACAATCAGGAGTCGCAGCAGTTTGAATCCCCCGGAGGTGGAGCCGACCCCGCCACCCACGATCATCGAAAAAATCACCGCCAGCTTCGAGTCGGGATCCAGTTGCGAACAGGGCATGGAGGAAAAGCCTGCGGTGCTCTGCGCGGAAACGGCCAGCAGCGGCGCCTCATGCAGGGCTTGTGCCCACGGCAATCCTCCCCGTACCCGCATGCTCGCGACCAGCAGCAGCGTGACGACCCCCACGGCCGCCACCACCGCCACCAGTTGCAACACGTCCACCGCCACCCGCCGTTGCTGCCAGAGGATCCGGTGGTACAGCGTCAGCGGGATGGCCCCCGCAAAACAGAGCAGCGTGATCCACACCTGCGCGGGCCAGCCAAACGGCGCGAGGCTGCCGTCATGCGGAGCAAAGCCGCCGGTCGACACTGCCGCAAAGGTGTAAAGAACCGCATCGAACATTCCCAACCCCGCCAACAATGAACCGATGATGCCGATGACGGTCAGCACCCCGTACACCTTGAGGACGCGCCGCGTATGGGCTTTTGTGCTCCCGACCAACTCGTCCGGTTCGGCCTCGTTTGCCGCGAGGCCCTTGGCCAGCAAGCCCGGCTGCATCACCAACGCCAGCGACAGAACAACGATGCCCAGCCCACCATACCATTGCATCCAGGCGCGGCTGAAGAGAAACGTGGACGGCACACCTTCCAGCGTTGCCAGCGTGCTCAGACCGGTCGTCGTCACTCCCGAGACCGCTTCAAAAAAGGCATCCAGAAAACTCAACCCGAAACCCATCATCGGATAGGCCATCGCGAGGGGCGTAAAGAGAAACATCAGCGCCACCAACACCATCCCCTCGTTCGCCTGCACACGGGTCGGGGTCCGTAGGCGTGCCAAACCCGAACCCAACACAACAAGTCCGGTTATCACAATGCCATAGCGCAGGCTGATGCGCTTGTCGCCAAAGATCACCGACATCACCAAGGGCACGAGCGTCAGCGCGGCGAGCACTAGGCACAGTTGGCCGAAATATTTCAACACCACCTGAAAGCGGACGGCATATCTGAGTTCGGTCGCCTGTTTGCTCACAAGTACAGCCAATCTCTCCTCCGCCCGTGCTTCTTTCGAGCAATCCTGGATCCAGCTCTGCGAAACTGTTTCCTTGAATGCAATGTGTGGGGGGCCAGCGCGATCCACCAGAGGTCGACAAGCGTGGTGGCAGTCAGCAGATAGGTTTCATGACGAATCAGCACGGGCAAAGTTTTGGAAACTCAGTTCGAGGCGTCTCTTGGTGACCGGAGCACCTTCACCGGCTTCTTTTTCGGTTGCTCACTCGCGGGCTGCGGACGTAGCGGTGCCGGGTTCGCGTGGTCCACGTACTTGCGCAGGAGCCAGTGTCGTTGCATGGCTTCCACCAACCGCTCAATTTCGCGCATCGAGGCCTGTGTTTGTTCAACCAGGCCGGGCAGGTCTTTCGCCTCGTCCGCCACCGCTCCGGTGATTTCCGGGAGACGCGCGGTGCCATTCTGGACGTTCATCACCGCGACATTCAGGTTCGACACCACACCCTCCAACCCACGCATCGCTTCGTTGGCTTTCAACAGGAATGCCTGCGCCTCGTCGGCCAACGCGGTTTCCGTGATCAACTTGCCGACCGTGCCCTTGCCCGTCTCGACGCCGGCGGCAATGTTCTCCAGGCGACCCGCCAGTTGATCCAGATGCCGGCGGGTTTCGCCCAGGTCTGTGCCCAGGCGGGTCCATGTTTCCAAGCCGGCGCTCGTTCTCTTCAACACAAGCATGGCCTCGCTGCGGATCTCCTCGACGGCTGCCTCCAGCGCGCTTTGAAACTGCTCCTTGCAGTCGATGGAAGCATTCTTCTGCGGCAGCGGCCGGCCCTCGCCGCGTGTGATCTCAAAAAATGAATCGCCTGCCACCCCGAATTTCTTTTTGACGACCGCGGATGAATCCGCGCGCACAAACCGGAAGAAGTCGCGGCGAATGCGGGTTTGCGCCTCCATGCCCCCCGCCTCATCCACCTCGACGTAGGAGACCGTGCCCACCAGGGTGCCCAGAAAATAAACCTCCGATCCCTGCCGGATGCCCGCCGCCCCGGCCTCGGGCAGCACAATCCGCAGCGGGACATTGCTGCGGAACCAGCGCTGGCTGTGGCCCGTCCACAGGACGGTGGCGATCAACACGACGACCACCACGAGCACCAGGGTTCCGGTGATTTCGTTGACGTGACGGAATTTGAAGCGCTCGGCCATCAGTATGCCTCTGTTGTCGCCATCGAGACCAAACCCCGCACCCGTGCCGCGGACACCCTCTCCCCCTCCGATCGGGAGAGGGACGGGGTCAGGGGCGTTTGAGGGATTGGCGCAATGTTCATCGAAACCTGGCGTGCATCGGCTTGTTCCTGGTCACAGGTAGGTCAGCAGCGATACCACGGCGGAGATGACAAACAACCCCGCAACCGAACGCGTGAGCGCCCTTTGCGTGGCCCGTGGAATTTCCGCGTCCGACGTGCCGACCCCGAGCCCGCCAACGCAGCAGGTGGCACTCGCGAACAGGGCGGGCAGGATGCTTTTGGCCAGGATGTTGAGAATATCCTGGGGTTGAACCGCGCCGGAAACGGTGTCCGCAAACAGCAGCAAATCCCGGCTGCCGGTGCCCAGCCACACCGCGAACAGGTAACCGCTGGCAAACGCAATCAGGATAAAGATGATCGTCAGGCAAAACGCGGACACGGCCATGCCCAACACCCGCGGCAGGACCAGATGCGTGAAGGGATCGCGGCCCTGGGCCTCCAGCTCGCGCACCCCGCCGTTGATCTGGAGGACGCCCAGTTCGTTCGCCATCGCACTGCCGCTGCGAATGATCACGAGGAGAATGATCAGCAGCGGACCAAGTTCCCGGGCCACGACGGCCACCAGGAGAGGTCCGAGCAGTTGCGATTGCCCAAGCTCGCCCACCCAGTAGCTGAGTTGCACCACCACCGAGAGGCCGACGAATACCGCCATCGCGCCGACAAACCAGAGCGGTTCGACACCGATGGCCAGCACCTGCCGGGCAAACGCTTTGCGCACCGGGCGCACCCAACATCGCGGTCGAACCAAGACGCACAGCGACGTCCCGATCACTGCCGCCGCGTGGCGCAGTTCGTCCCATTGCGCCCACGCTTCTGCGCCCAACCTGCCGATCAAGTGCGCAGCGGAGGTCCGAAGCCCACCGTCAACAGTCGAAACGTCCGCGGACATGGCGTCGAGCAGGTCAGTTCGTGCCTTCCTGAATCCCCTCGCCGGCGTTTGAGACATCCTTGCCGAAGCCGTGGGCCGTGTTGCAGCCCAAGCCGACAATGGCCAGGAGCGCGGTGATGCAGAGCAGAGCGACGATACGTTTGGTGGGTGTGTTCATGGTTGCGTGTTTCATAGTGCCTTTCTCAGGTGTGGTTGCCGTGTTGCCGCGTGCGGCCAGGCTTGGCATCCGGCTGGACCCGACGCTGCGGATTCAGGCTGGTCTGCGCCACCATTGGCGCAGCCCCAATACCATCATGACCGCGCCCGCCAGGAGCAACAGATGAACGGCCCCGCCCAGGGTGTGCCCGCTCCACAATCCGAACACCCACAGAATTCCCAGTATCAAGCCGATGGCAGCGTACATGGTGTCCCTTTCTTTCTTTGATTTCCTGCTTTCACGATAGGGATACGTTAAGCCCCCGGTTGAGGAGATGCTATGGGGTGTTTCCCTACCGGAGCCGGCTGCGACGGCAATTACTCTGGGCGGCAAGCGGTGCGATTACACGACAGCAAATCCATCCAGCGAACCTCTCTGCAGGCTTGAGCCTGGCAACCGCTGTTCCAGCGGCTGATACTATGTAACCGCGTCTCAACGATGTGGGGGAATACGCTCCCTGGGCTCGTGGCCTGACGACAGCGGGGTAGCCAGCCAAACCAGGCGTTGCCAAACAGAGCACGGCCCGGTGGAGCGCGGCGAGTTACGCTCCCCTGTGGCAGGTGGCGGATGGCCTAACCATTCTTGGAGCGGAACGCGAGGCCATGATACCGCACCATGTGGAAGTGCAGGCGTTTGGGATCCACCGGGTGGCCGCAGATCTGACAGGGTACAGCACCAGCCGTCTCGGCCACCGGCTGTTCCAGCAGGGGCGCGGTTTTTGGTTGCCTTCTACGCCTGACGAGATGCCCGGTCTTCTGGCCTTCCGCCTCTTTGCGACCCGGTGACGATATCTTGCGCATCACAGTCGCAGCGCACGGCAGGTCTTGCGAAAGTGGTGGCCGTAAATGGAGAGAGTGACAGCCAGGGGAAACTGCGACGGCCGACTGAAAAACGTCCACAGGAGCAGGCTCCAATAGTGGAACCGTTCGCGCCCCAGCACACCAAGCCGGAGACTGGCGTGGGCGAAGGCCATGACATAGCGCCAGTTTAGCGGGCGGGAGATCCTCGGGCGCTGGTACTCGCGCAGGAAGGTGCGAATCCTCCGGTAATACGGGCCCGGCGCGTAAAGGTACCGCATCAGATCCCGGTAGCCATCGCGCAAGGTCTCCCGATTCATTCGCGGAATGAAGTTGGTGGTCCCATCCACATTGTTGCCCGTGGTGTGGCCGGTCAGGCGGCCCTGGAGGTTCAGGCGCTGGTAAAGCTTCGTGCCGGGAATGGCCTGCAGCAGACCCACCATCGCCGTGACAATGCCGCTTTGCTGGATGAACTCGATCTGCCGCGCAAAAACCCCGGGCGTGTCGTTGTCGAAACCAACGATGAATCCGCCCTGCACCTCCATCCCCGCCCGCTGGATGCGTTTCACGTCGGCCACGAGATCGCGGCCCCGGTTCTGGCGTTTGTTGCACTCGACGAGACTGGCTTCCTCGGGCGTCTCGATGCCGACAAACACCTGGCTGAATCCCGCCTCAACCATCAATCGCATCAGTTCCTCGTCGTCGGCAAGATTGATGGACGCCTCGGTGGAAAACGGGATGCCACGCCGGCCTTGCTGCCACTGAATCAAGGCGGGCAGCAGATCCTCCTTGAGCGCCCGTTTATTGCCGATGAAATTGTCGTCCACAAAAAAGACCGGTCCGCGCCAGCCCAGCCGGTCGAGGGCGTCCAACTCGGCGAGCACTTGCGCCGTGGTTTTGATCCGCGGCCGATGCCCAAACATGGCGGTGATGTTGCAGAACTCACAGTCGAACGGGCAGCCCCGAGAGAACTGCAAGCTCATGGAAACATAACGCTGCCGGTCGGCCAGCTCCCATGCCGGTGCCGGCGACTGGCGGATGTCGGGGAAGTCCTGCGATGCATACATGCGCTGGGCACGACCGCGTGCGAAGTCGTGCAGGAACGGCGGCAACGTCACCTCTGCCTCGTTCAGCACGAAATGATCGACTTCGGGGAACTGCTCATGCTCCAGGGTGAAGAGTGGCCCGCCGGCCACGATCGTCTTGCCGGCCGCCCGGCAACGCGCGATCAGCGCGCGCGCCGAGTCCCGCTGGGCGATCATCCCGCTGATAAACACGATCTCTGCCCACTCCAGATCCTTTTGCCGCAATGGGCGCACGTTCACATCCACCAGACGCTTGGCGAACTCCTTTGGCAGCATGGCGGCAACAGTCAGCAGTCCCAGGGGTGGAAATGACGCCTGCTTGCGGATGAATTTCAAGGCGTGCTTGAAACTCCAGAACGTGTCCGGAAACTCAGGGTAGAGCATTAAGACGTTCATCGCCCCAAAATAGGCCTCAATAGCCGGCCTGGGCAATGGGGTATTTACCCCATATCGCTTGATTTGGAATCTGCTAGAGTTGACCTGTGTGCTTCCACAACGCACACCGCGCGGGAGCACTGCCCAGAACCAGGACTAAGAACCATGAAACAACTCACACCCATAGCCATCTCCGCCCTCGTCCTCATGGGTTGCGACCAGCCGAAGTCGGCCACCGGCAACAAAGCCGAGGCCACCAAAACCGCGATCAACAATGCAAAGACAGCGGTGGACATCCGATGGTCACCGTGAACCGGCGGTTCGCCCGCGAGGCATCGAGCATCAGGGAATGATGGTCCCGAATCGGACGCAAAGCATGAAACGAGAGTTAAAGACCTTGTTGCAGGCATACCAGGCGGCCTTGCATAAGCACCTGAGCCGGGGCCCGGGAGCGAGCTTGCGACCGGCGCATGACCTGGGGTCTCAGGCTGCAGCGCTCAAGCTGGAAACGCTGGACCTGGCCCGGATTCACGAGGTGGCACTCGCCGCTCTGGCGGCTTCCGGCAACAGCAAGGGCCTCATCAAGCGGGCAAAGGCATTTTTTGCCGAGGCCATCACCCCAATCGAGAAGACGCATCGCTCCGCGCTCAAGGCCCACGTCCGTCTGCGCAATTTGAGCCGGATGCTGGCCCGCCGCACCCTGGATCTGGCGACCTCCCAGGAGTCTCTGAAACAAGGTGTCCTCCAACGCCAGGCCGTGCAGGAGTCCCTTAAGAAAAGCGAGCTTCACTCTCAAAAGCTTTTACAGGAATCACTTCGCCTGCAGAAGCATCTGCAGCGTCTGACCCACAGCCTTCTCTTGGCACAGGAGGAGAAGCGCAAGAAGATCAGCCGCGAGTTGCACGATGAGATTGCCCAGACGCTGCTGGGCATCAATGTGCGGCTCCTGACGCTGAAGCAGGAGGCAGCGGTCAACGCTTGCGCCCTCAAGAAGGAGATTGCCAGCACGCAACGTCTGGTCGATATATCAATACAGAGCATACAGCGCTTCGCCCGTGAAATCCGCACTGACAAACCAACCTGATCCGGGACGCGAAGAAGACGGTCTGCTGGAACAATACGTCACGGGGTTGCGCAAATACCTGCAGCAAGGCCCCCGGGCCAGCTTGCGACCGGCGCAGCGGTTGGGGCGCCGGGCCATGGCCCGCGGGCTGGAGACGCTGGATGTGGCCCAGTTCCACGAACAGGCGCTGATTGCGCTGGTGTTGCCGGGTTACTCCCCCGGCATCCAGGATCGGATGATCCGGCGGGCAGGGATTTATTTCGCCGAGGCCAGCACCCCGATCGAGGCAACCCATCGCGCGGCCCTGGAAAACCATGGCCAATTGCTGCAACTGAATCGGGAGCTGCAGCAGCGCAGCCGGGAGCTGACCTCCTCCAATCGGCGGCTGAAGAAGGAAATCGTGCAGCGCAAATCGGTGGAAAGGTCCCTCAGAAAGAGCGAGCAACACTACAGCCGATTATTGGACCAGTCGCACACCCTGCAGGGACAATTGCGACGGCTCTCCCGCCAGCTTCTGTTGGTGCAGGAGGAAGAGCGCAAGATGATCAGCCGTGAATTGCATGACGAAATTGCCCAGACGCTGACGGGCATCAATGTGCGGCTGGCCTCCTTGAAAACCCGGACCAGCCTCAGCGACAAGGCCCTCCAGAAGAAGATCTCCAGCACGCAACGACTGGTGGAGAAATCCGTGGATATCGTGCAGCGGTTTGCCCGGGACCTTCGCCCGGCGGTGCTGGACGACCTGGGATTGATTCCCGCGCTGCATACGTTCTTGAAAAGCTTTACCCTGCGCACTGGCGTCCGCGCCAGCTTGACGGCGTTTGCGGGAGTCGAGCGATTGGACGTGAACAAACGGACGGTGCTTTTCCGCGTCGCCCAGGAAGCCCTCACCAATGTGGCCCGTCACGCGCAAGCCAGCCGGGTGGAAGTGAACGTAAGAAGGACCAGCAAGCGCGTGTGCATGACCATAGGGGATGATGGAAAATCGTTTGACGTGGAACGGGTGTTGCACACGAGAGGGAACGGAAGATTGGGCCTGCTCGGCATGAGGGAACGGGTGGAGATGGTGGGTGGCAATCTCGTCGTCGAATCCACCCCGCAAAAAGGCACCACCATCCAGGTCCAGATTCCCCTCGGCAAGACTCGCGCGGGAGGGGCGACGAAACCCGCCAAGGGACGTCGCACTACAAAACGTTGAATCGCCATGAAACCAATCACCGTCCTGCTGGCTGAAGACCACATGATCGTACGCGAGGGCTTTCGCAAGGTGTTCGAGATGGAAGAAGGCATCCAGGTGGTCGGCGAAGCGAAAGACGGCCGCCAGGCAGTCGCCCTGGCCAAGAAACTTCGTCCCGCCGTGGTGCTGATGGACATCGCCATGCCCCTGCTCAATGGCTTGGAAGCCACGCGCCAGGTGCTCAAAGCCATGCCCGTCACCAAGGTGCTCATCCTCTCCGCGCACGGTGACGACGCTTATGTCAAAAGCGCCACCAAGTCAGGGGCAGTCGGCTTCCTGCTCAAGCAAAGCTCCGCCCACGAAGTGTGCCGCGCGATTCGGGAAGTTCACCAGGGAGGAAGATTCTTCAGCCCTTCGATTTCACGGCGTCTCGATCAGCTTGACCGCCTCGACCCGCGATCACCGGACCACAGGGGCGCGTTCAGCAGGAAGTCGGTGCGACTGACTTCGCGCGAGATGGAGGTGCTCCAACTCATTGCTGAAGGCAAGGCGAACAAGGAAACGGCCGCGGAGCTGGGCATCAGCATCAAGACGGTGGAAAAGCACCGGGAGAAGGTCATGGGCAAACTCAACGTCCACGATACCGCCGGCCTCACCCGCTACGCCATCAGCGCCGGCATCATCGAAAGCAGCGTGCAGTTGACCATTGTTTAGCAGCCGGTGAAGTGGCTCCGCCGCCTTCCCGCCCGCTGCGCCGCTTCCTGGAATGAAGTCGCCCTCGCCTTCCAACCGGATCGATTGGGCTGACTGCCTGGAAGCATGGATGGGCGGGTGAACGCGGGGTGCACTGGAAAAGGTTCTTGGTGACCGCTGCCGCATGGGGCACACTTTGAACTGTCAGCAAAGGCCGATCCGCCTGTGCCGCCACCCACGACTCATGAAGCCCTCCTCTGCCATTCGCAAGGTCGCTTTCCTCGGCGATTACCTACCGAGGAAGTGCGGCATCGCCACGTTCACCACCGACCTGCGCTGCGCGGTGGCGTCGGAGTTTCCGGCCATCGAGTGCCCGGTGGTGCCGGTCAATGACATTGCCGGCGGTTACAACTACCCGGCGGAGGTGCGCTTTGAAATCGCGGAGCAGGATCTGCCGTCGTACCTGCGCGCGGCGGATTTCCTCAACATTACGGGCATGGACGTGGTCTGCGTGGAGCACGAGTTCGGCATCTTCGGCGGACCGGCGGGCAGTCATCTGTTGGCCTTGCTGCGCGAATTGCGGATGCCCATCGTCACCACCCTGCACACAATTTTGCGCGAACCAAACCCGGAACAGCGCCGGGTGATGCGCGATTTGATCCGTCTTTCGACGCGGCTGGTGGTGATGAGCGAACGCGGGCGGGAGTTCCTGCGCGATGTGTATCAGGCGCCGGCGGCCAAAGTGGACCTGATTCCCCACGGCATCCCCGACATGCCGTTCGCGGACCCGGACTTTTTCAAGGGTGAATTCGGCGTGGCCGGCCGGCAGGTCCTGCTCGGGTTCGGACTGCTCTCGCCGAACAAGGGAATCGAATACGCGCTGCGCGCGTTGCCGGACATCATTCCAGAGTTTCCCAATGTCGTCTATATCGTGGTGGGCCAGACCCATCCCAATCTGCTGCGCCAGGAGGGCGAGGCCTACCGCCTGAGCCTGGAGCGGCTGGCCAAGGATCTTGGCGTCCAGAAAAACGTCGTGTTCTTCAATCGCTTTGTCGAGCTGGATGAATTGATGCGGTTCATCGGCGCGGCGGACATCTACCTCACACCCTACTTGACCGAGGCGCAGATCACCTCGGGCACACTGGCCTACGCCTTCGGTGCGGGCAACGCGGTGGTCTCCACGCCCTACTGGCACGCCGCGGAACTGCTGACCGAGGAACGCGGCAGGCTGGTGCCGTTCAGCGACGCCGGGGCCATTGCGGTTGCCGTCGCGGATCTGCTGCGGAACGATCCCCTGCGCCACACGATGCGCAGGAACGCCTACAAACTGGGGCGCGACATGATCTGGAGCCGCGTGGCACAGCTGTATGTCCGATCCTTCGAGCAGGCGCGACTGGACCACACCTTCGTGGGCCGGAAATCCTCGCTGATCAAGACGCTCGATGAACAGCCCGGCCAGTTGCCGGAGCTGAAGCTGGATCATCTGTTCCGACTGAGCGATTCGACCGGCATCTTCCAGCACGCCAGCTTCACGGTGCCGAATTTTGCCGAGGGCTATTGCACAGATGACAATGCCCGGGCGCTGGTGCTGGCGATGATGCTGCAGCGCCAGGGGCTGGGATCACCGCGCCTCAACGAACGGGCTGTCACTTACGCCGCGTTTCTGAACCACGCCTTCGACCGTCAGCGCGGACGCTTCCACAACTTCATGAGTTTTGATCGCCGCTGGCTCGACGAGGTCGGATCGGAGGACTGCCAGGGCCAGTCGCTGTGGGCGCTGGGCCTCTGTGTGGCCCAGGCGGGCCAGGGCAGCTTTCAACGGCTGGCGGCGGAACTGTTTGAGCAGGCGCTGCCCGTGGCGGCCGATTTCACCTCGCCACGGGCCTGGGCGTTCACGCTGATAGGCATTGACGAATACCTGAGCCGGCTGAGTGGCGACCGGCGCGCCACTCAGATTCGCGAAGCGCTCACGGTCAGGCTCATGCAGCGTTACGCCGATGCCGCCTCCGGAGAGTGGCAGTGGTTCGAAGAGGTGGTTTCTTACGCCAATGCCAAACTGCCCCACGCCATGATTCTCAGCGGACGTTGCATGAACAACGCGCCGATGGTGGAACTTGGTCTCAAAACCCTGCGGTGGCTCGTCCAGATCCAGACCTCGGAAGCCGGCTCCTTCCGGCCCATCGGATCGAACGGATTTTATCCGCGCGGCAGGGAGCGCGCGCGTTTCGACCAGCAACCCATCGAAGCTCAGGCCACGGTGTCGGCCTGCATCGAGGCGTATCAGGCGACCAGCGACCTGTTCTGGGTGGCGGAAGCCCGCCGCGCCTTCGAGTGGTTTCTCGGCCGGAACGATCTGGGAATGGCACTCTATGATGCCGGAACCGGCGGCTGTCGCGACGGCCTGCACATGGATCGCTTAAGCCAGAACCAGGGCGCCGAGTCCACGCTTGCCTTCCTGCTGGCCCTGGCAGAAAAGCAGGCGCTGCAGAACACCCTCGCCAGCTTCAAGGAGCCCGCCGGAAAATAATTGACGCTCGCGCCCTCGGAAGCGGTGGTGAATCCGGAGGTGTCTTGGACTGCGGCGGGAAGCGTAGCGCCACGCCGCTTTCGCACGCACGGGGCGGGTTGTGGGTTCGAGAATCATCGCCCGCTCGAAAGCGGTGTCGCCGCTCCCGCTCTGCCACCGCAGTCCAAAAGGGTGCTCGCTCAGTCCGGCGCCGGAATCATTGCTCGCTTTCCCGTCCATTCAGGCGAGACTTTAACCAATTGAAAACCACCACCCTCCATGCGAAACGCATCGGGCCCACCCTGATTCCGGACCGCTCACGCGTGCTGATGCGTCCCTTCTATCCCAGCACTGACAATATCGCGCGGAGAATCGTCGCCCGTGTCATGGCGCTGTCCGAACCGGAGGTCACGCGATTGTTGCGCCGGGTGCTGGGTGAATTCGAGGACCGGCACGAGAATGTCCCGCAAATCTTCCGGAACCGATTCCTCCAGGTGCGACGTCGTCTGGGCGCCGCGCAGGAGGCTTCATTGGAACGGCAGGCTCTCATTGGCGCCCATTTCACCCACGAGTATTCGCCGGAGTCCGCGGCGCTGTTCAATCCCTCCATCGTGGCGCATCCGGACCAGTCGGGAGTGCCGGAAGGTGCGCTGCGATTCATCCTGAGCCTGAGAGCCACGGGTGAGGGCCACATTTCCTCCATCGCCTTCCGGACGGGCGTCATCAGTGCCCAACACCGCATCACCCTCACACCACCTGTGCCGCTGGTGACCGAGCCGGAGCGCGTGCCCGATGCCGGCTACGAGAAGGCCCTGTTCGCCCGCAAACTCCAGGAAGCCAGGGTGCAGGATGCCGGTTGCCGTCGGGTGCTCGATCGCCTGCCTGACACTTTCACCCTGGTCGAGCTGCACCGTGTCCTCCTGAGGATGCGTCAAGAGGCGGATCCTGATGACGCCGGTGCTGAACACGCCTCCCGCGGCATCCTGTTGCTGGCGGAATCCAACTACGAAGTCAGCTTTGCGCCAGGGAGCCAAACCTCACAGCGCATTCTGTTCCCGTCCTCGCCCAGCCAGAGCAACGGGATCGAAGACGCACGCTTCGTGCGGTTTCGAAACGACGACGGCAGCTTTACCTACTACGCCACCTATACGGCCTACGACGGCAAGATCACCCTTCCGCAGCTGTTGGAGACGCCGGACTTCCTGTATTTCAATTTCAGCACGCTCAATGGTCCCGCCGTTCAGAACAAGGGCATGGCGCTGTTCCCACGCAAGATCCACGGTCAATATGCCATGCTGTCCCGGCAGGACGATGAGAACCTGCTTTTGATGTTCTCCGACAATGTCCGCTTCTGGCAGACCCCCAAATTGCTCTTGTCGCCTTCTCAGCCATGGGAATTCATCAAGATCGGCAACTGCGGGTCGCCGATTGAAACCGAAGCCGGCTGGCTGGTGTTGAGCCACGGCGTCGGTGCGATGCGGAAATACTGCCTGGGCGCCTTCCTTCTCGACTTGAACGATCCGACGCGCGTCATCGGGCGCCTGCGTGAGCCATTGTTGTCGCCGAATGAGACGGAGCGGGAAGGCTACGTTCCGAACGTCGTCTACACCTGCGGCGCGCTGCTGCACGGACGCGAGCTCGTCATTCCCTACGCGATGAGTGATTACGCCACCAGTTTTGCCAACGTGTCACTGGACGAGCTGCTGGCGGCGATGGAGTGAGGCCGCGTTCCGCCAAACCCTCAGCGGTCGGAGGACTGGTTGCGTTGCGCCCGGGCCGCTCGCAGCTGGCTGTAGCCCACCAATCGGCCGCGCTGCTCGTCCCAGAGACGGAAGGTGAAGGCCTTGAAGCTGGCCAGCAGCGTCACCGGCTTGACCGTCTGGAACAACGGTTCGGCTTCGTGACATTTCTGCAGATAATAATTGGGAATCCGGGGGCTGAGATGATGGATGTGATGAAATCCGATGTTGCCGGAGAACCACTGCAGCACCTTGGGCAGCTTGTAGAAGGAACTGCCCTTCAAGGCGGCCATGGCATAGTCCCATCCCTGGCCGCGTTCCCAATAGACTCCCTCGAACTGGTGTTGCACGTAAAACAGCCACACCCCTGCCGAGGCGGCGGCCGTGAGGATCGTCAGCTGGATGATCAGATAGGCCTTGAGGCCGAACACCCAGATCAGCCCGGCCGCGATGGTCCCGATGGCCAGATTGGTCCAGTACACCGAATACCGCTCCCGCGATGGGGCCTTGAGATTGGGGATCCGTTGCATGACGAGAAATAGGAACAGCGGCGCCAGCACGAACAGGATCACCGGGTTGCGCGCCAGCCGGTAGGCGAACCGCCTCCAGCGGGACGCCTCGAGGTATTCCTGCACCGTCAACGTCCACACATCCCCCGTGCCGCGCCGGTCCAGGTCGCCCGCGCACGCGTGATGAATGGCGTGTTCCCAGCGCCAGTGGTAGAAAGGAGTGAACGTCAACACGCCGGTGATCGCACCCAGCACATGATTGGCGGTCCTCGACTTGAAGAACGATCCGTGTCCGCAATCGTGGAAGATGATGAATGTCCGCACCAGGAACCCCGCGGCCAGCACCGCCAGCGGGATCACCAGCCAGTAGGAGACAGCCAGGCTCAGGTACATGAGATACCAGAGCACCGCATAGGGCACGAGCGTGTTGACGATCTGCCACACCGCCCGCCACACCGCCGGCTTGGTGTAAGGGGCCACCACCTCTTTCCAGGCGGCAGGGTTTCCCCGGGGAAGGGGTTCGGCTGATTGCGGATCATCTTTCATAAGGCTTTGCGCGTATTGCATGTATTCGCCAGAACAGGCCGGACCCACTCTGGAGTGTGATGTTCCAAGAATAAGGCCGGAAGCAGGCAATAGCAATCTGCTAAACTCCAAACGGCTCCCGCAGAGCGATCTCCTCCGGGAGTGTCAGTGGCCAAGTTCGGCGGCTTTGTTCAGCGAGGCGCGGACCTGCTCGGCGATGCGACCCCATTCCCCGGCGGCGATCTGCTGCGGGGTGGCCAGCCAGGAGCCGCCCACCACGAAGACCTCCGGCACCGCCAGGTAGGTGTTCATGTTGGCCAGGGTGACTCCCCCGGTCGGACAGAACTTGAGATTGAAGCTCTTGAAAGGGGCCGCCATCGCCTTGAGCTGCGCCACGCCTCCCGAGGTCTCCGCCGGAAAGAACTTCTGACAGAAACAGCCCAGCGCAATGCCGCGTTGAATGTCGGAAGGTGTCATCACCCCGGGCATGAAGGGCACATCGCGCTTCTCAAAAAGGCCGATGATGTCCGGATCCAACCCCGGGGCCAGCCCGAATTCCACCCCGCAATCCAGCGCCGCCAGCGCCTGCTCGCGGGTGACCAGCGTGCCGGCGCCAACATGCATGCCCGGAACCTCCTGGCGGATCCGGCGGATGGACTCCGCGGCAGCCTGGGTCCGGAACGTGACCTCCAGCGTGTTCAATCCGCCCTCGATGAGGGCCCGCGCCAGCGGGATCGCGCGTTCAGGATCTTCGATGGCCAGCACGGGCATGACCGGCTGGGTGAGAATTTCGTCGAGTCGTTTCATATCCAAATCAATTCAACGGTCCACGCGCGCACCGCCGCCACCCACCAGTTTCTTGACCTCCGGCAGGCTGGCCATGGTGGTGTCGCCGGGGGTGGTCATGGCCAGGGCCCCGTGCGCGGCACCGTATTCCACCGCCAGTTTCGGATCGCCGAGCTCCATGAGCCCGTAAATCAATCCGCTGGCAAAGCTGTCGCCGCCCCCCACCCGGTCCAGGATCTCCAGACCGGGCCGGTGCGTGGCTTCGTGAAACTCGCCGTTCGCCCACACGATGGCACCCCAATCGTTCACCGTGGCGGTGCGCACGGTGCGCAGGGTGGTGGCGGCCACCTTGAAGTTCGGAAAGGCAGCCGTGGCGGCCTGAATCATCTTGCGGAACGCGCCGGTCTCAATCTCGCGGATGTGCTGGTCCAAACCGGGCACCTCAAATCCCAGGCTGGCCGTGAAGTCCTCCTCGTTGCCGATCATGACATCAACGTGCCTGGCAATCTCGCGATTGACCTCCTGACAGCGTTTCTGGCCGCCGATGGATTTCCAGAGGGAGGGCCGGTAGTTCAGATCGTAGGACACCATGGTGCCGTGCTTGCGCGCGCAGGCGGCCGCTTCGATCACCACTTCCGGAGTGGTGTCGGAAAGCCCCGCGAAGATCCCGCCGGTGTGAAACCACCGCACGCCCAACCGTCCGAAAACATGTTCCCAATCGATGTCCCCCTTCTTCAGCTGGGCGGCGGCGGTGTGGCCGCGATCCGAACAACCCACGGCACCGCGAATGCCAAAGCCGCGTTCGGTGAAGTTGAGTCCGTTGCGGACCGTGCGTCCGATGCCGTCCGATTCCCGCCATAGGATGAGCGAGGGATCCACCCCTCCCTGCAGTACCAGGTCCTCCAGCAGCCATCCCACGTCGTTCTTCACGAAGGCTGTCACCACCGCGGCGCGCTGCCCGAAGCACCGGCGCAGTCCGCGCGCCACGTTGTACTCGCCCCCGCCCTCCCAGACCTGGAACCGGCGGGCGGTGCGGATGCGGCCCTCGCCCGGATCCAGGCGCAACATGATCTCGCCGAGGGAAAGGATGTCGAACTGGCAGGCGTCTTTGGGTTTGACGGAAAGCGTCTTCACAATGGGGGGCATTGTTGGGGAAATGAAACGGTCATGGGAAGTGAAAATTCCTCCATTGGCAAAGGGCCCATTGGAAAGGCGACGGATCAGGAGGATCAGGAAAGATGGTGCACGCTGCAGGGTTCGAACCTGCGACCCCATCCGTGTGAAGGATGTGCTCTACCGCTGAGCTAAGCGTGCAGCAGCAGGAGCACAAGGGTAACCGGCTTGGGCATTCTGGCAAGCCCTTGTTGATCCCGGATGACGGTCTCAACATCCGGCGCTGCCGCGGCCTCAGGGCTTCGCAGCCGAAGGCCTTGGCACCTCTTCCAGTGCCGCCATGAGGCTCTCAACCACCTTCGGATTCTCGGCAGCCACATTGTCCGCTTCGTCGGGATCGGACCGCAGATCGAACAACTCAACGCCGCGCAGCCCTCCTTCCTTGCTTTCATGCGCGATAAGGCGCCAGCGCTCGGTGCGCACAGTGCGTTGGCCGCCCCAAAATCCTATCGCCGGCTTGCCGCGAGTCACGGCGGGATCCGTCAATTGCGGCAAGAGGCTGCGTCCGGAGAGACCTTCCGGCGTCGGCAGGCCACAGAGTTCGGTCAAGGTGGGGAGAATGTCCACGGTTTCCACGATTCCATCGGCAGGAATGCCAGGTTGCTTCACTGCGGGAGCCCGGATGATCAGCGGCGATTGCAGGGCCTTCTCGTACAGGCAGTGCTTGCCCCAGATCGCGTGCTCTCCCAGCAGGAACCCGTGGTCGCCCCACGCCACCACGATGGTGTTCCCGGCGAGCCCCAGTTCCTCAAGCGCACCCAGCAATCGCCCGACCTGCGCGTCCATATAATGTGCGGCTGAGGCGTAGGCGTGACGGAGCTGGCGCTCATAATCCGCATCCACCGCCGGGTCCTTTCCGTCATGGCCGTAACCTTGGCGGAACTCAGCGCTTCTGTGCCAGCTCGAGACGCCAGCCGGTTTGTTTGTCACCACGCTCCGCGGCAAGGTGTTCGCATCCGTGGCATCAAACCAATGTTCCGGTGCGGCGAAGGGGAGGTGGGGTTTGAAGAATCCCACGGCGAAGAACCAAGGCGAGTCGGCGTGCCTGAGTTGTTTCAGGGTCGCGATGGCCTCATCCGCAATCCAGGCGTCGGGATAGGCGGCGTCCGGTCCTGCAAACGCCTCCCACGCCGGCGACTGGCCCGGGTCCCGCCCCTTGCCGTTGGCGTAGCCGTGCATCAATTGCCGCGGCGTGCCCCACGGGGTTTTTGGAATCCAGCAACGATCCCACACTCCGGACAATTCCTCCGGGCCTTCCGCCCAGTCCTTGCCGGTCAAGCCGCCGGGATAATGAGTGATCTTTCCCAGGGCCAATGTCTGATAACCGTGCCGGCGGAACCAGCCCGGCATGCTGCGCTCAGCCCACGCAGTCTGGGTGGCCTTGATGGCGTCGTTGCCGAGCTGCGCCGCCGTGTCCGGATATCGCCCACGCAACAGGGAACAGCGCGAGGCACCGCAGGTCGGCACCTGGGTGTAGTGATGGGTGAACAGTCGTCCGCTCGCGGCCAGCGCGTCCAAAGCGGGTGTGGCGGAAGGGGCAGCGTCGGGCGCACCAAGCCCGGTGCGCAGATCGTCAATGGCAAGGAACAGGATGTTGGGCGGACGGGAACCGCCCGGCGCATCCAGGGAAGCCGCATCGCCGGAAGCGCCCAGCGCGACGGCAAGCAAAAGCACGAGTGATTTCATGGACCTTGCAATGTGCTCTGACGGGTTCCCGGGCGAGTTGTTCCAGGCGGGGGATTGGGTCTACCCCTTCAGTTTCCGCTCCAGGATCTCGCCGACCCGGGCCGGGTTTGCCTTGCCTTTGCTGAGTTTCATGACGTGGCCCTTGATGCGGTTGAGGGCGGCGGCCTTGCCGGCCTTGAAATCCGCGGCCGGACCGGGATTGGCCGCGATGGCCTCGTCGCAGAAGGCTTCGATGGCGCCGATGTCGCTGACCTGCGCGAGCCCTTTTTCCTGCACGACCACCGCCGGCGGCTTGCCGGTGTCGAACATTTCAGCGAACACCTGCTGTGCTGCGGAATTGCTGAGGGTCTGGTCCTCCACCAACCCGATCAGCTCGATCAAGGCCCCGGGCTGGAATTTCAGCTGCGCCAGCCCGGTGAGGGTCATGTCGGCCCGGTCCAGGCCCATGGATTCCTGCTCGGCGATCTCGCGCCCGTTGGCTTCGGCCAGTTTGGCGCGCAGATTGTTGATCACCCAGTTGGCGACGGCTTTGGGGTTGGCGGCGTCCCGGGCCACGGTTTCGAAGTAATTCCCCAGCGGCACATCATTCTTGAACACCTCGGCGTCCCCGGCAGGCAGGCCGTAGTCGCGAATGAACCGTTGCTTCCGCGCCAGGGGCAGCTCCACGACCCGCGACTTCACCTCGGCCAGCCATTCGGCGGTCGGCTCGAAAGGCATGAGGTCGGGCTCGGGAAAATAACGGTAATCGTGGGCGTCCTCCTTCGAGCGCATCTCCTCGGTGATGCCGCCCACGTCGTCCCAGCGTCGGGTGGACTGGGCCAGTGTGCCGCCCTGGCGCAGCACCTCGATCTGGCGCCGGATCTCGTACTCGGCGGCGCGGCGCACGCCGGAGAAGCTGTTCATGTTCTTGATCTCGATCTTGGCGCCCAGGGCGGTCGTTCCCCGGGGCCGCACACTGATGTTGACGTCGCAGCGCACCATGCCCTTTTCCATGTCGCA
>JALOTU010000491.1 GCA_025457725.1 Verrucomicrobiota bacterium | reverse complement strand
ATGAGCACCACGTCCGCCGCTTCACCCGGCTGGGGCATCCGGTCCTGGAATTTCGTTCGCAAGGCCACAATGTAACGTCCGTCGCCGCTCCAGGGGATGTTCTGCACATGGCCGATGTAGCCGAAGAAGTGGTGCTCCGGCCCGCGGGTGAGTTGGCGAATGCTCACTGTAATCTCCGCTGTCGCGAGCGACATGCTTCCGAACAAGGCATTCGTGGCCAACGCCAGAACCAGGAGAACTTTCATGATGCTTTGCATGGAAAGGAGGGAATGCGGGAAGGAATCGCGGATTGCAGCGGGCGGCCGCCTTCGTCGGTGGGATGAAGGTCGGCTTTGCAGGCCTCGGTACCGGGCGCCTGACACTGGAGGTGCCTGAACTCGTCACGCACGATAAAGAGGACATCGGGGTGGACCTTGCCCGAGCAATCGAAGATCTGGCCGATGAGGTCCGTTTGCCCGCTGTGAACCTTCACCAGGGTCAGCTTCCAGCGACTCAGGTCAAGAGGGTCCGCGGGAGAATCCGGTGGGGCCGCTGCGAGCGTGCGGGTAGCGACGAGCAGCCCGGCCAGAAGCCTGGAGGTCCAGGTTGTCATTTTTTGTTGGCAGGCGCGATGCGATTCATGCGGGGGTTAGTCTTCAGCTTCTTGTCGCGTGACGATGGGAACATGACCTGCCTCCAGTCCTGGCGGCGGAGTGACGATCAAGGCCGGGTCGAGTTCCGCCAGTTTGCCAAACGCGGGTGGCGCGAGGTATTCCCGGTCTTTCTTCCAGATCCGGTGGAGTTTCTCCACGCGCGTCTGAATGCCCTCACGCTCCTGCTCCGTCATGTCGGCGTTCAGCAACGCTGGCTGGTCGGCGAAGCGATACCAGCAGTAAGTGACGACACTGCCGTCCCCCAACTTCACCCGAAACGGTCCGGCTTTCGGGCCGGGCCTTTTCCAGCAGCTCGCCGGATCTTCGGGCGTGACATAAGCTTTCGGACGTCGCTCCGGCCGGTCAAAGCGAGCCTTGACCAAACCCGTTTCCGCCGGAACCGCTTCCTCCCGCACCGGAACCCATTGCGGTTTCCCCCCGGTTTTCACGAGGTGAAAGTATTCGGGAAGCTGCACCAGCGGGCCATTGGTGGAATCGGCCCTTTTCACGACGTTGGAATCCCAGCGATAACCAAAGGTATTGGGATCGGGGGCCATCGGTGTCGCGAAGGAATCCCAGGCCAAAGGCACCCGCTCCTCCTTGGGAACACCATCCGCATAGATTCTCCAAGTGGCCCCGCCTTTGCCGCTGAACTCATGCAGCATGGCCCCGTCCGGATGGATCGCGCCGCTGACCTCGGCGCCGCCATCGAACCATGATTTCACCGGGTCCCAGAGCGCCTTGCGGTTGTAGGAGGTGATGCGATGCACCACCCATGATTCGACATTCGATGCACAGGGAAAGAAGGTGGGCGCGACGCGGGCGTAGGTCTCGCCCTGGGCGTCCACGGACTGGACGCTGGGGACATGCTGGGTCTCCATCTGCAGGGCCCGGTTGGGATTGGAGGGCCGGCTGTCCAGCAGCAGGCCACGGAAGCGAGGTTCGGCGACCGCGCTGCGGGACCAGAAATACGGGGTGAAAAACGCGACCGGACCTTTGAAATTGCGCGTGTTCAGGAAAAGCGTCCACGATTGGTCCCCGGTCGGGACCTCTGTTCCGGCGGTGGTGGCCTTGGCTGAGGTCAGCGGGAGCGGGAGGTAGCCGTAGCCAAATAACTCGCCGCAGGTGCCCTGCTTGAGATTCAAACCATCCGGTGGCCACAGCAGCCAGGGGCTGAGTTGCGCCACGCCGTACTTGCCTTTGGGTTGATCCCAGTCTCTGCCTTTCCCGGCTCCGGGCCCGTTGGCCCACTCGCTGAAATTCGGCGCCACACCGCCCATGATGAACTTCGGCGTCTCCGTGGCAAACTCCGTGTCACGCCACCAGCCCAACCCGCCTTCGATATCGGAATAGAGTTTGAGGGGCGGAGGCCCTTCATTCCGGGCGAACATCCAGGTGCCGAACAGGCCGGTTTGAAATCGTTGCCCCGGATACTGATCCAACAATGGCCAGGCGGCCACATACAGGGAGAATCCGGCATCGTAGGAATCGGGGACTTTCGAGTTGGGGACGAGCAGGTAGCCGGCCATCTCGCCCTGCTGGATTTTCCCCGCATCCTGCGCCGGCAGGATGCGGGTGTAAGCGGTAAGTGCCAGCAGCAGCGGCAGGAGGCCGAGGGTGGAAAGTGGCTGCGGTTTGAGGGTCATGATTGCGAATGGCGATTCAGGGTTTTCCCAGCGGGACAATCGCGGCCGCGTCAGGACGCTCCTGAGCAAAGCAGAGGCCGGCCACCCATGACCGGCCTCTGCCATTCGTGCCGAAGGCCCACTGCAAGCCACACCCCCTGTGACCGGCTCCCCTGCCTTCGGCTGCCCCAACCAACCCACTCAATCGGCCATGGTCTAACAGCTTTCTTGATTGTCTGCCCATCCCCTAATGCGGGTAGGGCGAATTCGTCGAGGAAATGCATCGCGGCCTCCGTAGATACGCCGTGCAACCCGGCGGAAACCAGCCAGGCGCCGTCCCGGTTCGCGGGTGTGCAGGTTGCGTGATTAATGGGTTGGCGCGCAGCCGCAAACGTCCCGGAGGCCTGTTGGCGCGATGGCCACGGCAAAGGTCGAAAGGCCGTTCAAAGCCAGCGTCCCGGGCTTTCCGGCAAGACCGGGTCAGCGAGCCTCATGCGCAACGTCCGACGGTTTGGAGAGGTCGCCCGCGAGGCTGCCGGGCTGGCCCCAATTGGGCGGGCGATCCACGAAGTCCGGCACATGAAAACCAACTTCCTGCGCCAGGCGATCATGCTCTGCCAGCAT
>JALOTU010000083.1 GCA_025457725.1 Verrucomicrobiota bacterium | reverse complement strand
CACCGCCATCTCTGCCTTGGTGATGGCCTCTTCTTCCAGCAGTTGGCCGATTTGCAGGCTCATCGCCCGCTTGAGCGCCCGCGCCTCGACTTCTCCCAGGATTCCTCGTTCGTTCAAGAAGTCCCGGAGATCATTACCACGATGCTTGCTCTTGCTCATAGTTCAATGGATAAATCCGTCAATCATTCCCGCACGGGTTCTCGTGGCCCGTGTCCGTCTTGAAGAATACGACCCGGAGCGGACGTTCAGCTTTCATCTGCAAGGGGGTGTATCATATTTGATACACTTGCCAAACGACACCCATGCCCGTAGAGGGCTAGCGTGTTCGAAGCTGCTTGTCAGACCAGATGCATCGTTCGAATATGCATCGGCGATCGGTTCGCAAAGGAATTCAGAACCTCTCCTTGTTCGGCGGCCATTCAATGCCGTCAAGCTCGTTCGGATGTTTTTTGAATCGGTTGGCCAGAACAGAGGGCTGGCCCTCAACTGCATACTTATAGCCCATGCCCCAATCCTTTGATTTACCGGCCCTCAATTCCCAGCCGGATAAAGGAGTACTGATTCGTGGCTGAAACGCCATAAATCACCTCATCGTATTTCACGCTGTATGCATTGGTTCCCAGCACACTGATTCCATCCTTCGTCCAGACTCCGGAAAAGAGGTCTGTACAGGCTTCCACGATGTAGACCAGATTGGTGTCGTCGTTGCGTTGCAAATGGATATATTCAAATCCATCGCCCGCCCTGAGGAGGATTGGACTAACCCCGATGTCTTGATCATTCGTCGGATTTCCATCGAGAGCGTATTCGCAGAAGTTGTTTCGCCCATCATTGTCATGGTCCGCATTCGCGGCGCCGACGCCTTTGTTTGCGGCCCATACGTCGTACCCAAAGGTTACGATGGGGGCCACGGCGATCGTAAAGTTTTGCGTAACGGAAAGGAGTCCGTCGCTTACACTTAAGCTGACCGGATGAGATCCCGCATCGGCACCGGTCGGCGTACCGTTCAATGCACCGCTGTTTGTGTCAAAGGAGCACCACGACGGAATGCTCAACGCCGTGCGGATCAGCGGACTGTTTCCGGGATCGGCGGCAAGCAGGATATAACTGTACGCCGTATCCTGAGTGGCATTGGTTACCGGCACGGAGGTAATGACCGGGGCAACATTCGAGGCATTAACCGCTACAAGGACCACGTTGTCAAAATAGACGGTTCCCACCATGCTGTTTTGATATGTGCGCACGGTTACGGAGGTCTCCGTAGAACTGTTAAACGTCCCGGTATATCGAGTCCAGACAAGCGCATCGCCGAGGTTAATGTTAAACTGACAGGTTCCGCCCGGGCCGTACGGGCCGGTTGGGTCATCGAATTTGTCGTTGGTATCAAAGCGGATCCCGCCTGAAGTCATCCCTCCGGCATTCACCCATACACTGAGTTGATAATCTGTATTGGGCTGCAACGCCACGATCTGCGCATTGTTGCCGGGATTGGTCGTCAATTTAAGGGATGCGGTTCCGTCTTGTGCGTCTTCTGTTGAACGTGACGAATTCGCGCCAAGAGTCCACGAGGTCGGGGTCGTGCCACCCAATTCAAACGAGCCGTTTTGGACGAGATTGCCAGAAACCGTGCCGGCAAATACGGCGATATTGAATTGCTGCGTCACGGTAACGGTTCCGTCATTGACCGTCAGGGCGACAAGATGCAACCCCGCATTTGACGATACGGGTATGCCGCTCAAGACGCCTGTGTTCGTGTCAAAGCCAAGCCACGCAGGCCTGACCGGGGCGCTGTACGTCAGCGGATCACCGTCCACATCAGCAGCGGAGACCGTGTAGCTGTAAGCCTGATTTTCCATCACTCCCGTATTCGGCAGCGAGGTAAACACTGGAGCATCATTCCCGGCGGTACCGACCCAAACGGTAAAACTCTGATCAGTGCTGCCGTACGGATCACTGGCACGCAAGGTAACCGGATGAGAACCGATATCGCCTATGGACGGCGTGCCGCTCAAAACCGCCGTGTTTGTGTTAAAGCTGAGCCATGCGGGAATTATGACACTGCTGTAGCTCAGCGCATTCGTCTCAGCATCTACAGCCGCTAACGTGTAACTGTACGCACTTCCGACATCCACCTGGGTTCCTGGTGTCGAAGTAATCATCGGACGTGCATTCGGTGCAATCGGCAAGGTTCCGACAACCGGCCTCTCGCCTTTGAACATTTTGTTGATCTCGTCGCACACTTGAAGATACCAGTCGCTGGGAAGTTCCAGCCCGTCGATGTCGAGCCGAACCCATCGGTTTGTGTAGCTGGCCGCGTAGATAACCTGTGGAGAGGTTTCCGCAGTTGTGGTTGTTTTATAGAGCGCTGTTGCTTCATCCACCTCATCGAACATGGCCAGATAAAGCATGTTGGCGCCAGTCGTTATCGCATTGTACGCCTGTCTCCACAAATACTCCCCCCCGAGACGGGGGCGTTTGTTGAAGTCATTTTCAGCGCCTTCCTTCCAGTTGCTCCAGGAAAATCCGGGGAAGGCCACCGGCATGTAATCTACGCCTCGCGAATCGCAGTCCTGAACATCCTGCAAAAGTCTTGTCTTGATGCTGTCGGCAGCGCTTATCCCGCCGCCGAACGTTCCCACGAGCCATGGCGAAATGACATCATAGGCGTTGTTCACATCCGTCCAGCTCACCCCTTGATCCACATTGGATCTGCACCCGCTGCCGAGCGTCCGCCAATCGTTGTCCACGCCACCCATCACCGTGCAGCCGCTTGCCTTGAAAAAGTTAACGATGTCCAGAGCCACCTTGGGACTGACCGGCCAGCGGCTGTCCTTGCCCATGCCCCACACGACAACGAGCGGCTTGCCTTTATGGAACAGGTAGTTTGGGCTATTGGTGTAGACGGATGCTCGGTTGCTCCAGTCGGGCAGAATGGTGTTATAGAGCTGGGCATCATTGTCCCAGCCATCGGAAACATCATACATCACCACGAAAGCGCGGCCATAGGCCTCGGCGGCGGTTCGGCAATGAGCCAGAACCAGGTCGGTATTTTGCGCCCGGGTGGAGTAGGTCTTGAAGCGGGATATGAAGCGTTGTACAAACGCGCCGTCAATATTGTAATCCCGCATCCACTTGTAATGAAGGTCAACCGTGGAGTAGTCGGCAGCGGAATACACCTTCATCCGCGTCCCGCCAGGCGTAAAGTAATCCGTATCGTACTGCTCGGTGTACTCCGTCATATCCGGGAACATGTCCATATGACAGTTGGAAGGCTTCGGCTTGTTTCCATCCGTGCACCAGTGGTTCCAGTCATTGCGGGGAGAGCCGTCTCCTTCCGCCCAGTGCCACCCCTGATAACCGGTCATCACCTTGTTTGACAGGGTGTTGAAATCCACCTGTGCCCAGACCCCTTGAGCAGACAACCCAACCAGTGATAACAGAACGTAAAAACGACTCCATCGACTCATAAGCACCAAATTGACAGGAATTTGCTTTAGACTCTCCGCCCTCTAAACACCCGATGGTGTTTCCGTTTCTTCCAAAAACCAAGATTGAGCGATGGGAGACCATACCTGAGCGATTCAATAAGGCAAGCCGTCAGGTCCTTGATCAACTCGTGAAGGGTCTGCGCTTTGGTGTCCTGGGAGCACATGAGCCTTGCACCTCCTGCACCGATAAATGGATGAAATTGCGAGCCGAGTGCGTCCATGCTTCACGGCACCGATGACAGGAACATCCACTGATCCAAATGGGCTTCAGGAGCGTCGTTCCGGAATTCGGTGTTTCCGCGAAGTCACGCTTGCCTCTGAAGCGGCAGTGCGATCCGGTTGCCAAACCCTCCTCAGGGGAGTGTGTCCTGGTTGGGGAATAACCGGTCGCAGGAATCGAGGTCAATCTCGGGTCGCGCCTCCATCGTCTCGGTCAGGATCCGCGACCCCAGCTTGCGCGCCAGAATGGCGGGGATTGCCTGTATTGGCAGCTTCAAGCGCGTGTTCTGCCGAGACCACATCAAGTCGGCGCGCAAGCACACGTTGAAACCGGGCGCGGTTGTAGCGCTGGGCAAGGATGCAGGGCAAGTTCGCCGCCACGGCATAACCGAGGATGATCAAATCCCCCCACCACGGATTCCAAAGGAAAAAGACCGGCGCGCAACCCATTGCGCACCAGTGGCAGATTTCCCCACGCCAGGTTTCGCGAATGAAACGACGCAAGTAGTCGGCTTTCCTGTCCGCAAGCTTGCCCTTGGCGAACCCGCCACCGAACCAGCGAGCGGCATCCGGAAGGCGATCCTTCCAGCCTTTGATGTTGCAGACGCGCTCGTAAAATCGTCCGTCCTGCTCCCAGGCGCGGGCAAGTCCCGGATTGAACCAGTTGACCGGCATCCGGGTGAACAGCCAGGCGAGGCCGAATTGGATGGCCGGCCAGCCACCCACGTTCAAGGCGATGATCCACATGATGGGCAGTTCAATCAGCACGGATTTCACGTCCTTTCCACTGGACTGCCTTGCCGGACCGCATCGCGGAGCGCGCGAACACCGCGAAGAAGAAGATGAGGGGCAGCGGATACAGCAGCGCGCTGAACCACTGAAAAGCACCAATTTGCCGGCTGAACCAGCCCACTTGCGCGGCGCAGAGCAGGTAAGCCGCGCTCCAACAAAGTGCGTCCCCGGTCACCAGCCAGCCAAGCGGCGCGAACATCAGGCCGATCATCCAAGCGACCACCAGCAGGAGCGTCCCGCGTGGGGTCTGGCCGGCGCCTGCCGCGAAGCCCTTCGTCCAGCCTTCGATCAGTTCGCGCAATCCGTGAGGATACATGCGGAATGAAAGCACACCCCGACCCGTTCCGCTACGCACCGGGATCCCGGCGGCACGAAACCGGCCCGCCAGAAAGCAATTCTCCAGGATCCGGCCCTGGACGGCCTCGTGTCCACCCACGCGCCGGTAGCTCTCCCGGTCCACCATCAACATCTGCCCGAACAGTCCGTGGGGCACTGTGCCGACGGTCATGTTGAAGTTGAAGAACAACGAGAGGTCTTCATACGGCCTGCGAACCGCGTGGTAGGGGCCAACCGAGCACGCCCCCGTGGTGTAACCCGAGAGAATACGTGTCAGGCCGTCCGCCTCGAACCAGGTGTCCGCATCCACAAACAAAAAGCAGTCGCCGGTCGCAACACGAGCGCCTTGGTGGCAGGCCCACGGTTTGCCGCGCCAGCCGTCGGGCAACGGTGCTGACGCGATTACCGAAGCGCCCAGTTGCCGCGCCAGCTCCGCCGTGCGGTCAGTCGACCCGTCATCCACCACAATGACTTCGCGTGGCTTGACCGGCTGCTGGGCGAGGGAGCGGAGCAGATTGGGGAGGTTATGCTCCTCATTGCGCGCGGGAATGATGACGCTGACGAGGGACGCGGAGAACGGTGCACACGCTGCACCCCACGGTCGGAGCCGGCGCAGAAGAAGAAAGCCCGCGGTCCACAACGCCAGGGTGACGGGCAACAGGATCAATGTTGGTCCCACTCGACAACCTTCCTGGCGACGTTCTGGCCGCAGAGCACGACCATCGGCATGCCGCCGCCGGGGTTTACCGAGCCACCGACAAAGAACAGGTTCGGATAGCGCGTGCTCTGCTTGGGGGCCTTGAAGGCCAGGTTTTTCCAGCGGTCGCTGACCACGCCGTAGATCGAGCCTTTGTTGGAGTTGTATTGCGCGCGGATGTCGAGCGGTGTCCAGAAGTGCTCGAAGACAACGTGCCTCCGCAAATCCTTCAAGCCCATCCGCTCCAACTTGTCCAAAATGCGGTCCTTGAGCCTGGAATAGCCCTCGCGCGTGATTGGATGTGCGTCATCGATATGCGGGATGTGAGGGAGAATCTTGAGACAGTCGCAACCCGGCGGCGCCACCGTCGGGTCGGTCTTGGAAGCGGCCACGAGATAAATGGTCGGGTCATCAGGCAACTCATATCGCTCGAATACCTTGGCGAAATGTTCCTTTTGATGGCCGCTAAAGAAGAAGTTGTGATGCGCAAGTTGCGGATACTGGCAATCGAGGCCGAGTTCGACCACCAGCCCGGAACAGGTTGGCTCCAACTTCCTTTCCAGCGAGGCGATGAACGCCCTGTCCTCACGCAGCAACGCCTCGTAGGCGGGAATCACTTCCATATTCGACACGATGATGTCTGCCGCATGGAAGGTCCCGCTTGCCACAAGACCGGTGACACGGCCCTCCTCGCGGCGGATCTCGCTGACCTCGGCGTTGAGATGGACCCGGATGCCGAGCTCCTCCATCAGGCGCCGCAGGCCGTTGGCGATGTTGTAAAGCCCGCCGTCCACGTACCAGAGGTCGTAGCGGAACTGGATCGTGGGCATGGCATTCATGAACGCCGGCGCGCGATAGGCCGATGAGCCGACGTATTTGATGAAGAAATCGAAAATGTCGCGGAAGTAACGCGTTTGCAGGTGCGAGGCCACGCCCTGGTGCATCGTGCGAAAGAGGTCGAACTGGAAAAATTTGAACAGGCCGTAATGCCTGGCGAACCCCTGCCAGTTGTCCAAGCCCTGCTCGAAATAACCGTCGTTCGTCAAATCGTAAAGACCGGCCGAGTACTTGAGGAAACGCTCGATGTTTTCCGGAGGCTCGCCGACCTTCCGCGCCTCGGCGGCCATCTTGTCCGGCTCCGGATACAAATCCAAAGTCACCCCGTCCTCGAAAAAATTCCGCCAGTGCGGCCGCAGCGCACGGATGGAAAAATAGTCACTCATCCGCTTTCCGCTGCGTGCGAAGAGCCGCTCAAAGATGTGGGGCAGGGTCAGGATGGACGGGCCGAGGTCGAATGTGTAGCCCCCCTCCCTGAGCACGTTGAGTTTGCCGCCGATCCGGGCGTTCTTCTCGAACACCTCGACTTCGTAGCCGGATTGCTTGAGCGAGATGGCGGCGGACAACCCGCCGAGTCCCGAGCCGATGACGATGACTTTCCTGTTCTTCATGTGTGCCTCACTGCTGTCAACATTGCCCGCGGTGCCTCGGGTTTCCGCGCGCGTGTGAAACCGCTCTATGCCGATGGCATGGATCCAAGGCATCACTTGACTTCAGCGTAGCGGGCTGACCAGCCTGCTCCAAGTCATTATGCATGTCACGGCCACGATCCAGAACCTGCGCGCCTTCTTCCAGACCGGCGCCACGCGGGCGGTGGGCTTTCGGCGCGCGCAGCTTGAGCGGCTGGACGACGCGCTGGAACGGCACGAGGGAGCGCTGCTCGCCGCGTTGCAAGCGGATTTGCGAAAATCGCCCTTCCAAGGCTACGCCACGGAGCTAGGCCCCCTCCGGGCGGAACTGCGCCACGCACTCCAGCATCTCGACCGCTGGACCCGACCACAACGCCGGCGGACGCCCTGGCTCGTCGCGCCCGCGCGCACCTGGGTGCAGCCCGAGCCGTTCGGAGTGGCGCTGATCCTCGGCCCCTGGAATTATCCGGTGCAACTGCTGCTCAACCCGCTCATCAGCGCTCTTGCCGCAGGCAACTGTGCCCTGCTGAAAACATCCGAACTCGCGCCCCGCACAGCGGAAGCCCTGACCGCACTGGTGCGGGAAACATTCGAGCCGGATTATGTCTTCGTCGTCACCGGTGACGCGGACACAGCGGAAACCCTCCTTCGTGAGCGATTTGATAAAATCTTCTTCACGGGCAGCACACGGGTCGGACGGCTGGTGATGGCCGCGGCGGCGAGACATCTGACGCCGGTGACGCTCGAACTTGGCGGCAAATGTCCGGCGATTGTGTACGCGGGTGCTTCCGTCGCACTCGCGGCGCGACGCATTGCGTGGGGCAAGTTCATGAACGCCGGGCAAACCTGCGTTGCGCCCGACTTCGTTTTGGTCCAGCGCGGCGCACGCGAAGGCTTCATGA
>JALOTU010000490.1 GCA_025457725.1 Verrucomicrobiota bacterium | reverse complement strand
ATTGATGGCGTTGTTCAAACCCACGTTTTGGAACGTGAGCTTGTTGTCCGTGTTGGGCATGGTGTCGCTGGCGTAAACCTTCACCAGCGCCTCGATCGTGCCGTTGTTATACTGGAGCTTGACCAAGGGGCGGGCGTCACCGGTCTTGGTGTGAATCTGGCCGATGATGACCTTCTTGGAATCGGGCACCTGCGTCACCCTGCAGGTCGCGTTGAGAATATGGAATCCGTAGCCGCTCCAGTTGATGTCGTTTGAGGGCGGACTGATCTGTTCACGCAATTCGGAACGCGGATAATCGGATCCCGAGGTCGTTGCGCCCGTGACGGGAGCCCAGAAGGTCATCGCGCCGTCCGCCCCGGTGTAGAAATACAGGGCGTTCGAATAGCCCGCCACCAGCTGCGACGCCGAAATCGATGCCGAGTCGCCGGAAGTCCCCCCCGAGCTGTCCACCGGCAACCCCAGATACCAATGCGTCAGATCAAAGTTCTGCCCCGGTGGAACATTGGGATCCAAAGCCCGCGCCGCAGGGCTGGCAAGGTGAAGCGATACGAGGGTGACAAGACAGAGAACCGAGGTGCGACGTAGGTTTGGCATGCGATGATAATACTTATGAATTTCATAATAGATCGCCGCCGGACGGCGGTTTGTCAAGGCTGGGTGTTCTTTGGGCCGCAGGGCCGACGCATCAGAATCATGTGGCTTGGCGTGCCGTTGGTAGGGACATCGCTGTGCGATGACCCCGGCCCGTTGCAGGGCCGGAACAGAGCGCCGCGTGTTGTGAGCATCGTCGCACCGCCATGACGCGGCACCGATCGGCTCAGCGCGCCAACCCTGCCCATTCGGGATGCGTTTGCCCTGTTCTGGGCTAATGAATTGCAGCTATGGGCGAACCGCCCGGTAGAAGCGGACCGGGAAGTTCGTGGCGGCCGGGTCCGTGAACTGGAGGTGGCCTTCCAAACCGGCTGTGTTGGTGCTGAGATCCTGCCAGAGGGACGAGGGGGGCAGGTCAGGGGTGGTCTGAACCACGCAGGTTTGGTAGGGAGGGCCGGAGATCTGCAGGGTGGGGATGCCGTTGGTGACAGCCCTGATCACAATGGAGGTGGGCAACCCCGCCCCCAAACGGAGATTCCGCTGGGCTTCGTACAAGTTCGCGGGATTGGGAACTTCCCCGGTGAGGCCACTCATGTCCACCTGGCAAAGCGAATCTCCATAGGTGGAATGAACGGGGCTTTTGATGGTGCAACCGCGAACGCCCACGATGGACCCGCTGGGCATCAGGTCGGCCTCGCCCACCATGTGGTTGCGATTGGTCGTGACCAGGACATTCCAATGGACGAAGCGCGCACCCATCCGCGGGCCGGCGTCGGAGCTGCCCCCCGCCGTGCCAGTGTTGTTGAGTGTGATCTCGGTCCGCATGCACTCGTAAGGCAGGGCCTTGTGGTTGTCGAATGTGCCGAAGTCCATCGCGCCTTTCGACCAGACATTGCCGGCGGAGAAGCTCTCGACGTGGATGCCGTGACGCGGTTCGGTGGCGATGACGAAGTCCTCCCAGAGACAATCCTGCGTGCTGGCCCGCGCCACCGTGCCGTGGTGGTGCCGCCGGCGGTCGACGGCGGTGAAATCGAGCCGAAAGTCGGTGAGCGTGATGTTCTTGCCGGCGGAGATAAGCAGCCCATTGTCCGCATCGAGCACGGTCACATCGCGGACGAAGCAGTGGATGGCATTGTTGAACCAGGGCCCGTTCCAGCCGGGCTCCTTGTTGTGATTCACCGCGTAGAGGTATTCGTAGTCCCGTGCCAGCTGGACGGTGAGATTCTCGATCCCACACTCCCGGATCACCGCGCCCGAGGCGCGGATCTGCGGGCTCCATTCCGCGCGGAGGTCGGTGCGCAGCGGCTGACGCAAGGTTACGCTGTTGCCGCTGACCGAGGCGATTTCCACCGGCCAGTTGATGGTGGCGCGGTTGGCGGGCAGCACCCCGGCCGAGTTGGCCGGAGACCAATCGTAGTTTTCGGCCCAGTCGCCATCGCCGCAGTGATGCTTGAGCAGGCTCAGGTCGGCCACGTTGTTCACGCGGATGAATACAAGCTGCCCGGCCGAAAGGCCCGCGCCGTTGGCCTGTCGCTCCAGGCCCCGCCGATCTCGTTGGTGGTGGCCAGATAGGTGTTCTTGGACTGCGGACAGAACATGATCATGCCGCCGGTCCACGACCAGCGCGAGGAGGTGCCGCTGCTGTTGAAGGCGTAACCAGTCTGCAGGGATTTGGTGAAGCGGATGACCGTGTTGCTCCGGCTCTGGCCGCGCAGGATGGTGTTGTCCTTGTGAACGAACAGCACGCCGGAGCAGTTATAGGTGCCGTCCGGGAAATAGATCACACCCGCGTTCGTCAGGGCGGCGCGGAGGGCGATCGTGTCATCCGCCACCCCGTCACCCACCGCATGGTAGGGCGCGGCGGTGACATCGATGAGGTTGGTTTGGGGATTGGGCAGGGGGGCTTCCCCATAGTGGTAGCCTGCGTAACTGCAATTGGGGAGGTGGGTGGAGGTGTCCGGGTGGGCCACGTAATCCGTCCAGAGCGGATGCTCGGCGACCAGGCTGAGCGTGTCGAACTGGGCGTTGATTTCGGCAGGGCTCAATTCCCGGTTCCACACGGCGAATTCGTCCACGCGCCCGTTGCCTGGATTGCGGAAACCACCGGAGAGATTGTCCCGGTTTCCCAGATAGAACACCCCGTTATCGCCGATCACCCCTGCCTCGGAGATGTCGATGACCCCGGATTGCAGGATGTCGCGCAGTCGGCCCAGTGACCATTTCACCTCGCCGCTGCTCCGGCTTTCGTCGTACGTGACCGCCAGGAAATACCATGCGTTGGGCGCGAGGTTGGCCGCCGGGAGGATGTGGCGGTGGTGTTGCCTTGGGAGAAGACGAACCGCTGGCCGGTGTTGGTGGCGGCGTCCAGCGTGCGGAACAGCAAAGTGACCGTTCCCTTGTTGGTGGTGGCGGGATCGCCACCAATGGGTCCGCCTCCCGCGATCAGGTCGGTCGGGTTCGTTAGGGCATCGCCCAGATTGGAGAAGAAGCGGCAGGCATTGGTATTGCCAAAGAAATCATCCGCATACCCACCGCCGGTATCGACCACCCCAAAATCTGAGGCGCTCCCTGCGGAATCCACCAGGGAGCCATCCAGCTTGAAGTGGTGCTTCGGACCTTGGCCAGCCACCAACGCCTGATATTTGGCGAGCGTCTGGGCATTGACAATCGCCAAGGAGGCGATGAACAGCGCTGCCAGTAGTCTGAGGCCAGATTGGGATCTCATGTGGGGTAATAGTAATAATAAACCCAAGATTTAACGGTGGCCCCTCACGCTCAGGTGCGTGGTCTCAGATGTCAAGGATACGGGGATTTGGGGCGTGATCATCAGTGGGTGGGGCAGGGAC
>JALOTU010000489.1 GCA_025457725.1 Verrucomicrobiota bacterium | reverse complement strand
GCCCTTGGTCACGGATTGCGACACCCCGGCGGGGCTGCCCATGGCCAGGACCACATCGCCCACCCGCAATTTGTCCGAATCGCCAAAGCGCGCGACGCCAAGGGGCGCCGTGGGATCGCGGCGGGTGGAGAGATCCAGCTTCAGCACGGCGATGTCGCTCAGCGGATCGGTGCCGACCAGTTCCGCGTCCACCTCCTCGCGATCCGACAGCCGGCAGACAATGCGCGTGGCGCGGCCGGCCACGTGGTGATTGGTGATGAGGTAACCGTCCTCGGAAATGATCACACCGCTCCCGCTGGCCCGCTTCTTTTCCATCCGACCCCTCTGGCCCTCCTCGAACACCACATGAATGCGGACCAGCGCCGGATACACCGCGTCCACCGCCCGTTGAATGTCCGCTTGGGAAACCTCCACACCGTTCCGCTCCACCCGCGCCATCCCCGGGGCCCCGGCCCGGTCCGCTGGCAGGACGGTCTCGGCGGAGCAGAAGGGGGCGAGGGCAGCGGAGGCAACCATCAGGATCCGGCAACCGGAAGAAAAATCACATGTCATTCGCAATGATTAAACAGGGCAGGCACGCCGGCGTTCAATGATAAACGGGTCCTGGCACCCGGGGGAAAGGGATGGCGGCCCCTCCCAACTGCCCAACGCGCCCCTGCCGCCCGCCATGCGCCCGCCTTACACGATAATCATCCCCGGCGACCCGATTCGTCAGGGGTATCATCAGTAAATGAAGGGGATGAACTTCTTGCTTCGCCTGGCCCACTGCGCAAATTCCTCCGGGTATTTTGCGGCAAGGTGACGGTCAAGAGTCGGAATGTGGACGCAAACAAAGAGCGTGGTCATCAAAACCGGCACAGCCACTGCCCATGCGCTGCCCGTTAGTAGCGCAAACCCGGTGAATAGCAAAGCGTCGCCAAAATAGTTGACGTGCATAGACAAGGAAAACAGTCCTCGAGTGTAAAGATGCCCTTTGTGCCCGGCTTTTAATTTCCAGCGCTTTCGCTGAAGCTCAGATCCGGTGTTCAGAAACGAGCCTCCCACGTACAGGCCTAGCCACATCCAATCAAACCAGCCCCATGATAGCGTGCTCCGGCTGCCCAAGTAACCAAAGCTCGCCTGAACAGCGACCAAGAAGGGGGTGACTTGGGCGGCTTCAGCCCAGCCAACGCCACGCTGAAGTATGACGAAGCTCGTCAGCAGATAGCGCAACAGGTACGTAATGCTGCAGCCCAACAGGACGCTCTCCCGCACAGAGAAGCCGTCTCTCGCGAGGAAGCTGGCCCCAGTGCCGACTCCGACGATGTGCCCCACCGCCATCACCAGGCGCGGGCCGCTCGACCTGGACTGTTGTCCGTGCATGCCTACCGTTCCAATTACCTTCTGCCCGCCGAACGAGCTCAGCGCCCGGCGCTGAGCGAGAACTCTCGAACACATTGGGGGCAAGGCTCAACCAGCAACAAGTCACCGGGTCGTTTGATCGTGCTGCGCGGCCGCCGATCCTCGGCCAGACGCTTTTCGAAGCGTTTGAATGCCACCCTCGCGGCCGCGCGTGACGTGATACCACGCACCCACCCGCTCGATCCTCAATGACCCGGCCATACTCCAAAATGACACCGCCTCCGCCACTCCGTGTCAACACCCCATCTGTTGAAGGTTGAGACTTGGCCCCAGTATTTCGTGGGTGATGGGTTCCTGCGTGACATTGCCATTGAGCCACCACCAATAGGCGCGCAGGCGGACTTCCGCCGGTGGACGGACGAAACCCTTCTCCAGCGCCGAGGAGTGGTCGGCGCCGGCGTGGCCCGGGTTCAATCCAAGCCAGAGCGCGAGCAACGTGAGGGCCAGCGGCCGCGCAGAACGTGCGCAAAAAGGAATCAAACACTTGGTCATGCGTGTGTCAGGGAGAGTTCTTCTCCGTGCCAGATGTCGGAGTGGCTGTGGTCGGCTTCATTGAATGGCGACGTGGCGTCTGCACCTTCGTGAGGGTGGCGGCGTAGGGAACGCTGCCGTGAGGCCCAATCTCGTAACCCCACTCCGCTATGTAATCCCTGCCTGGCCGGAAGTCGTCACCCAGGCGCTTGAGCTGCGCCCAGCCACGGGCCTTGCAGCCCGCGCACGTAGCTGTAGCGGCTGGTCCGGATGGCCCGGTATTCACTCAGCTTCTCGCGGGGGACATTGCGCGCAAAGGGCGAGACGCACATGTAGAGCGCCGCGCGATCCGCATCGCGCCCGGAGTGCAGCAACGGGGACAAATCCTCGCCTTCAACGGATTTGGGGATGGTTACGCCCGACAGCGCGAGCAGGGTCGGCAGGATGTCGGGCGTTGTGATGGGAGTCGTGACGGTGCGGGCCGCGATTCCCGGCACACGCATCAAGAGGGGGACTTGGGCGGACTCGCTCCAAGCCACCTGCTTCTGGGTTGGCGGGACGCCATGCGAACCGAGCGACTCGCCATGGTCCGACGTGAACACCACGAGGGTGTTGGTTGCCAGTCCGGTTTCCGTCAGCGTGCTCAACAGGTCGCCAATGCACTGGTCCAGCGCGGTGCAGTGGGCATAGTAGCCTTGCGCCTCCTGCCGTGCCCTGGTCTCCATCGCCGGCGGCACGTTCGGCGGCAGTTGGATCTTGTCCGGCGGATACATCGCCTTGTATTTCTCCGGTGCGGTCTTGTGCGGAAAGTGCGGCACACCATACGCGGTCATCAAGATGAACGGCCGCCCATGGGCGGCATGGTCGCGCAAGTATTGCTGCGCGTCCCTGGTCTGAGCGAACGCGTCGTAGCCTTCCCAATAAAGCTTTTCGTCCGAGTCGCCCGTGTAGTAATGCGAGTGGTTGTAGTTGTGGTCGCACTCGGCGGCCTTCCAATACTGCCAGCCCTGGCGGCGCTCCGGCGGAATGTAGCACTCGCGTCCGTGGCCATCGAGATGCCACTTGCCGATGTAGGCGGTGGCGTAGCCCGCTGCGCCCAGAATCTCCGCCATGCACAATTCCTCGTCGGGCAGATGCGCGTCATTCAGGAACATGCCGGTCGAGGTGGGGTAACGCCCGGTCATCAACGCCGCGCGGTGCGGTGTGCACACAGGCAGCACGGAGACGGCGTTGCAGAAGTTCTGTGACTCCTGGGCGAGGCGATCGAGGTTGGGTGTCTTGACGTTCGGATCGCCCGCATAGCCCGTGGCTGAGGCGCGCCACTGATCGGCTAGCAGATAGACGATGTTGGGCCTGGTGGCGCCAACGGCGGACCAGGTCGGGAGTTGCGCCACAAGCAGGGGCAACACAAGAGTTGTGGTTAGTCGTCTGGTCATGGCTTGCTTTCTTGGGCTCATCCGGCGCAGCGAGCAACGATTGCGGCAGGAGCGTGATATCGGAACCACAGTCCTACTGTCGAGTCAATCCGAACAGCAGTTCTCATTTTGGGTGAATGGGCCGTGGAGGTTTTGAGTGACATTGAGGGGAGGTGGTGCTGGAGCGGTCGCGG
>JALOTU010000082.1 GCA_025457725.1 Verrucomicrobiota bacterium | reverse complement strand
TTCAGCAGGGAGCTTTCCTTTTCATCCGAACGCCCCAGCCGGTAGATGTAACCCTTCTGCTCGGCGTAATCGAGGGACACATAACTGGGCTCCTCGCCCGCGCTGAACACGCGGATCTTGCGCATGCGTTCCGGATTCACCCGGCTCACCGTCACATTGGCCACGCAGCCGTTGGCAAACCGCAGCCGGGCATTGGCAATGTCCTCGTTCTGGCTCAACACGGACACCCCCACCGCATCCACGCTGGTGATCGGCGATTTGACGAACGCCAGGACAATGTCGAGGTCGTGGATCATGAGGTCGAGCACCACCCCGACATCCGTGCTGCGTTTCGGGTAGGGGGACAGGCGGTGGGTCTCGATGAAGCGCGGTTCCTTGACCACGGATTCCAGGTAGGTGAACACCGGGTTGAACCGTTCCACGTGGCCGACCTGCAGGACCCGGTTGCGTTCCTGGGCCAACTGCACGAGTTCCCCCGCCTGCGCTTCGGTCTGGGTGATGGGCTTCTCGACGAGCACGTGGCGGTTGCGTTTCAGGAGCACGGACGCCAGTTCGTGATGGGTGAGGGTCGGGGTGACAACGCTCAGGGCGTCCGCCGCTTCCACCGCCTCATCGAGGGAAGCGAAAGCCCGGGTCTTGTGTTCGTGGGCGATCTGCGCGGCGACCGACGAGTCCGTGTCATACACGCCGGCGAATTGAATGACACCGGCCGCCGCCAATTCCGCGTAGAGTCGCGCATGGTGGCGTCCGAGCGAACCGACGCCCAGCACGGCCACGCGGATCAGGGGGGGATCAGACTTGCCCAATGTCATCGGGCGCAAGTCTGCATGGAGCCGGGGCCGGTGACAACTGGCAATGCGACACTGGCAATGCGGCTCAGGCGTGCTGCGCGATCAGGAAGTTCCGGAACGCTTCGTAGTCCGTGCCCATGCGCTCGTAATGCTCGGGCTCGTCGTCCAAGGCGGCCATGGCCGGCGGGGCGTCCGGCGACCAGCCAAACGCCTGCTCGATCAACTCGGGAAACTTGGCCGGATCGGCGGTCTCCAGCAGCACGGCCGGCAGGCCGTCGAGCGACTCGGTCTGCATCCAGTCCTTGAGCCCCTGCCACGCGACGGCGCCATGCGGTTCCAGCAGGAGCTGATACTTGTCGTAAAACTCCAGGAACGCCTCGCGCGTCTGCGCGTCGGACACGGAGCTGGAAAACACATCCCGCCGCAAGGCCTCGAGATCGGGCTGCACATGGATGCGCCCGGTCTCGTCCATGTGCCCGCCGTACACCGACAGCAGCCGCGCGAGGTTGCTGGGATGCCCGACATTCATGGCGTTGGAAATCGAGTTGCGGGAGGGAACGACCTTTTGGTAGACGCCGGTGTTGAGGAGCCGCGGGAAGGCGTCGTTGTCATTGACCGAGGCGATGAGTTTGCGGATCGGCAATCCCATCCGCCTCGCCACCACCGCCCCCATCATGTCGCCGAAATTGCCGCTGGGCACCGAAAACACCATCGGTTCGCCCGGCCGGGCGACGCGTGAGGCCGCATAAAAGTAATAGACACTCTGCGGCAGCAGCCGGCCGATGTTGATCGAGTTGGCCGACGAAAGGGGGATGGAACCCAGGGCCGGATCGGCAAACGCGCGCTTCACCATCGCCTGGCAGTCGTCGAATTTTCCGTCGATCGCCACCGCCGTCACGTTGCCGGCCAGCACGGTCATGAGCTTGCGCTGGCGTTTGCTGATCTCGGCCTCGGGAAAGAGCACGATCACGCGGATGCCGGGCAGGTTGTGGAACGCGTGCGCCACCGCCGAGCCGGTGTCGCCGCTCGTGGCGGTGAGAATGGTGAGCTGCCGGCCGTCCTCGCGGATGAACCGTCCGATCAGCCGACCCATCATCTGCGCGGCGAAATCCTTGAACGAGGCCGTCGGCCCGCGATCCAGCCGCATGAGATACACGCGATCAAAGGCCTTCTCCAGCGGCACGTCGAAGGTGTAGGCGTCGCGGCACAGGCCGGCCAGCACGTCGTCGGACAGAATGCCTTCCGTGTAGCGGGAGAGCACGCGGAAGGCGATTTCGTGATACGGCAGGTTCGCGAACCCGCGGATCTCGTCCGGGGCGAGCTGCGGGAACACCTTCGGGAAATACAGTCCGCAGTCCGGCGCCTGGCCGATCAGCAGGGCCTCGCGCAGGTTGACGGCGGGGGACCGTCCGTTGGTGGAATGAAACAGAACGGGGGGCATGGAGGTCACTCCAGGCTTTCGACACGCATCGTCACCGGCCTGGCCTTCACGACGTCGAGTCCGGCGATCCGGTCCATCGCGCTCTTCACCGCGCCCGCCGGGGCATCGTGCAGCATGAGGATCAGCGGCACGCTGTCGCCCTCGTGGCCCTCGGGCTGGATGACCGATCGGATGCCGATGCTGGCCTCCCCGAGAATGGACGCCACGCGCGCCAGGGTGCCGGGTTTGTCCACCACGGTGAGCCGGACAAAGTGTTCGGACACCGCCTCCCCGTGCGGCACCACCGCGCCCTCGCGGGCGAAGGACACGAACGGCGGGAGTCGATGCCCGGTGCCCATCTTCAGGTCCAGCGCGGCATCCGCCAGGTCGCTGAGCACGGCGCTGGCCGTGGCGTCCTTGCCGGCACCCCGTCCATAAAACAACGTGTCGCCCACCAGGTCGCCGCGGACAAACACCGCGTTGAAAACGTCACTCACACCGGCCAGCGGGTGCGACTTGGGAATCAACGTCGGGCAGACCGAGACCTGGATGCGCGGGCTGGAACTGTCCCGGGTGGAATCATCCTGGGCGATGATGCCGAGCAGCTTGATCACGTAGCCGAGCTGGTCGGCGAACCGGATGTCCACCGGGGTGATGTCACGGATGCCCTCGACGTGGATCTCCTCGTCCCTGACCCAGAACCCGTGCGCCAGCGAGGCGAGGATGCCCACCTTGTGCTGTGAATCCCAGCCGTCGATGTCCAGATCCGGCGGCGTTTCGGCATAGCCGTGGGCCTGGGCCTCGGCCAGCACCGTTTTGAATTCCGCACCTTCCCGCTGCATGCGGGTGAGGATGTAATTGCAGGTTCCGTTGGCGATGGCGTAGACCTGCGTGATGCGGTTGCCCACCAGTCCTTCCCGCAGGGATTTGATGATGGGAATGCCGCCGCAGACGCTGGCTTCGTAGTGAAGCGGGGCGCCGCAGTCGCGGGCGGCGGCGAACAGCTCCTTGCCGTGCTTGGAGATCAGCGCCTTGTTGGCGGTGACCACCGGTTTGCCCAGCTTGAGCGCGGCCAGGGTGATGTCCTTGGCCAGCGTGGTTCCCCCGACCAGTTCGGTGACGATGTGTACCTCGGGATCATGGACCACGCTCTTCCAGTCCGTGCACATCAGGGAGGCGGGAATTTCGTAGGGACGCGGTTCGTCGAGCGCCTTCACCGCGACCTTGCGCACCTTGATGTTCACGCCGGTGCGCGCGGCCAGGAGATCGCCGTTGACCTGCAACGCATGGAACACGCCGCTGCCCACGGTACCACCACCGATCATACCCAGATTGAACGTCTGCATAATGGCCGGGCAGCATGGCTGCTGGTGAGCTCGGAAACAATGCTAATTTGGAGGCTTCCTTGACACCTCTTCACCCTTCTTTGAGACTGGTCGTCTTATGGCCGAGCCGAAATCCAATGAGTTGATGGAGAAGATCGTCTCCCTCTGCAAACGTCGCGGGTTCATCTATCAATCGTCGGAAATCTACGGCGGCATCAACGGATTCTGGGACTACGGCCCGCTCGGCGCCGAACTCAAGCGTCACGTCAAGGATGCCTGGTGGAAGACCATGGTCCGACTGCGCGACGATGTGGCCGGCTTGGAGGCGACGATCATCATGTCGCCGAAGATCTGGCAGGCCTCGGGTCACGTGGACACCTTCAGCGATCCCATGATCGACTGCAAAACGTGCAAGGGCCGCTTTCGAGCCGATCAGACGGATGAGATTCCGTGTCCGCAGAAACCCAGCAAGTGTGTGAACGAATGTCACGGCGAGAAAACCGAGCCGCGCGCGTTCAACCTGATGTTCCAGACCTACGTCGGGCCCGTGCAGGATGATTCCTCCGTCGCGTATCTCCGGCCGGAGACCGCCCAGGCCATTTTCGCCCAGTTCAAGAACGTGCTGGAGACGTCGCGCCAGAGGGTGCCGTTCGGCATCGCCCAGATCGGCAAGGCGTTCCGCAACGAAGTCACACCGCGCAACTACACGTTTCGCTCGCGCGAGTTCGAGCAGATGGAACTGGAGTTCTTCATCCGGCCGGACGAGGTCGTGGAGGCCATTTGCGGCGGCGTCGCCAAGCCCGAGGGCGACGGTCACCCCGGTGATCCGCAACCCAACTGGGGCTGGCAGCTGTGGCACAAGTACTGGGTCGAGGAGCGCATCCGCTTTTATGAAGGCATCGGCCTGCCGCGCAACACGCTGGTCGAGTATTGGCAGACCCGGCAGGAACTGGCGCACTACGCCCGCGCCACCGTGGACATCCTCTACAAGTTCCCCTTCAGCAAACGGGACGAGAAGGGCGAACTCAAGGGCGAGGAACTGGAGGGCATCGCCGCCCGCAGCGATTTCGACCTGAGCCAGCACGAACGGTTCTCCGGCAAACCCATGGGGGTGTTCGACGAGGAACTGCGCGTTGCCTGGAAGAACCTGGACCAGGCGAAACAGGACGAGTTGTGGAAGCGCTATTACGAGGCGAGAAAAGGCTACCTCGAACGCAGCGGGGTGGATGCCGAACAAGCCTCGAAGGATGCCACCGAGGACGCCGACGGGCTGGCCAGGGGCCAATACATCCCGCATGTCATCGAACCTTCCGCCGGGGTGGACCGCCTCATCCTCGCGTTGATTGCGGACGCCTACAGCGAGGTCACCGAGACGGATCCCAAGGGAAAGAGTGAGACCCGCGTGATCCTGAAGTTTCATCCGCGCGTGGCCCCGATCAAGGTGGCGGTGCTGCCGTTGCTCAAGAACAAGCCCGAACTCGTCGCCAAGGCCATGCAGGTGTTCAACACGCTGCGGAGGGAGATGAACGCCTATTACGACGACGGCGGCTCCATCGGGCGCCGTTACGCGCGCCAGGACGAGGCGGGCACCCCGTTTTGTGTGACGATTGATTTCGAGACGCTCGAAGGCATGAAGGACGGCGAATGGGCCGGGCAGACCGACACGGTGACCCTCCGGCACCGCGACGGGGGCAGACAGGAGCGGGTGAAGATCAGCGAGGTGCTGCCGGTTTTGCTGGAAAGGGTGCGCTAGGTGTCCGAGTCGATTGGGAAATCCCCCCGCCGACGCGTCGCGCTCTGGGGCATTATCCTGGTCAAGCTGGGCAAAGGCATCCTGCTGCTCCTGCTGGCCCTGGGCGTTTACACGCTCTCCAACAACGATCTCCCGCACGAATTCCAGCACCTGTTGGAGTTCCTGAAGATCGATCCGGAACGCCAGTTCTTCCTCGATGCCGCCGGCAAACTGGAGCACATCACCTCGGCCAATGTGAAGTGGGTGGCAGCCGGAACCGCGGTCTACAGCCTGTTCTCACTGGTTGAGGCCGTCGGCTTGATGCTGCTCGTGACCTGGGCGTGCTGGTTGACCATCGGCGAGAGTGCCTTCTTTATCCCGATCGAGGTTTATGAACTGATGAGAAAACCCTCGCTGCTCATGCTGGTCATCCTCGCGCTGAACATCGCCATCGTCTGGTATCTGGCGGCAAATCGAAACATCCTGTTTCACAAGCACCTCAAGGCGGATTGGCATTGATCCACGGAACAGGCATGATCGGGGATCGTTGAACCCTGAATCTCCCCCGTCCCCGTAAGGCAACTCCCTGGCAGGTCGCGCCGACTTTCCAGTCGGCGAGTTGAGCTCATCGGCATTCAACCCTGCGCCTGGCCGGTTGGAAAACCGGCGTTACGTTCGGGGCGGACTGAAAACCGGTGTTGCGTTCCGGGCGGGCTGAAAACCGGTGTTGCCGCGCCAACTCTTAGCCTTTGCAGATGCGTCCGCTGCCAAAACCCCACCGTTTGTCCACTCGCGCAGCAGCCCCCTCCCTGTTACACTCCCCGCTTCATGAATGAAACGTTCACATGGATTGGCATAGGCTTTTGTATCAGCCAGTCCGCGATGTTCTCCGGGCTGAACCTGGCGGTGTTCAGTGTGGGCCGGCTGCGATTGCAGGTGGCGGCGCGCCACGGGGATGCCCAGGCGATCAAGGTGCTGCGGTTGCGGCGCGACGCCAACTTCATCCTGGCCACCATTCTCTGGGGCAACGTCGGCGTCAATGTGTTGCTGACCCTGCTGTCCAATTCGGTGCTGGCCGGTGTTGCGGCGTTCACATTCTCCACCTTCGTCATCACCATCCTGGGCGAGATCATGCCCCAGGCCTACTTCAGCCGGAACGCCCTGCGCATGGCTTCCGTCTTGGCGCCGGCGCTCCGGTTCTATCAATACCTGTTCTATCCCGTAACGCGCCCGACAGCCTGGCTGTTGGATCGCTGGCTCGGACCGGAAGCGACCCCCTACATGCGGGAGGATCATCTGCGGGAGATGATCCGGCAACACATCCGTCCAGGCGAAGGTGGCGTGGATGCCCTTGAAGGGATTGGGGCGATGAATTTTCTCGAACTGGACGATCACCTGGTCGGGCACGAAGGCGAGATTATTGCGCCGGACAGCATCCTTCGATTGCCCTGTCGTGACGGCCACCCGGTGTTCCCGGAGGTGAGCGCCGACATCCGCGACCCGTTCCTGCGCGAGCTGCACAAGTCCGAGAAGGCTTGGGTGGTCCTCACCGACCTCGACGACAACCCTTGCGTGGTGCTGGATGCCGAAGGCGCACTGTGCGCCGCTTTGTTCGGAAAACATCCGATGAACTGGTACCATTACTGCCACCGGCCCGTGATGGTCACTGATCCCGAAACGCCGCTCGGCGACGTAATCGGCCAGTTGCGCGTGCAGCCGGAGCATCCCAGTGACGACGTCATTGATTTCGACGTCATCCTGCTGTGGGGTGAGAAGCAGAAGCGCATCATCACGGGCTCGGATCTGTTGGGCCGTCTTTTGCGCGGGATCGTGAAACTGGACCGGGCGCCGCGCAGAACTGGACCGGGCACCTGAGTCTGTGCCGCGGCAGATTTCCCGTGACACCGCGTCCGCCGCCTCCATTCTAGTTGCATGACAAGCGCCGAAGTCCTGCAGCTGCTGGATCAGTTTCGTTCCGGGAAGGTTTCCCGCGACAAGGTGCTGCGGGCGCTGCAATCCAAGCCGGTGGCGGATCTGGGCTTCGCCCAGGTGGACACGCACCGCGCGCTGCGCAAGGGCTTTCCCGAGGTCATCTTCGGCGCCGGCAAGACCCCGCAACAGGTTGTCAAGATCGCCGGCCAGTTGACGAAACGAAGCCAGCCCGTGCTCATCACCCGTGTGGGTGCGGACCATGCCCGCGCCCTGAAACGCCGGTTCGCCCAGGCGGTGCATCACGAAACCGCGCGGTGCGTGACCATCCAAAAGAAGCCCCTGCCGAAGCGCCCGGGCTTGATCGGCATCATTTGCGCCGGGACCAGCGACCTGCCGGTGGCCGAGGAGGCGGCGGTGACGGCCGACGTCATGGGCAATCGCGTCGAGCGGCTGTTCGATGTGGGTGTGGCTGGATTGCACCGGTTGCTGAGCCGGATGGAACTGCTGCAGCGCTGCAACGTGCTGGTGGTGGCGGCGGGCATGGAGGGAGCGCTGCCAAGCGTGGTGGGCGGCCTGGTGGATAAACCCGTGATCGCCGTGCCGACGAGCGTGGGTTACGGGGCCAGCTTCGGCGGCGTCGCGGCGCTGCTGGGCATGCTCAACAGTTGCGCCAGCGGGGTGACGGTGGTGAACATCGACAACGGGTTCGGCGCCGGATACGCCGCCAGCCAGATGAATGCGCTCT
>JALOTU010000081.1 GCA_025457725.1 Verrucomicrobiota bacterium | reverse complement strand
CCTTTGCGCTTTCCTCCGCGCTGAATGAACTCCCCATGGATCCACAAGGCCAGCGCCAGGAACACGAGAAACAGTCCGACCCACAATGGACCCGCTGCTCCGAAATGAATCGTCGTTTGCGACAGCAACCAGGCGGCAGTGGCCAGCATGGGAAAACCCATCGCCATTTTGAACTTCTCCATCCAGGCGCCGGGCTTGGGCAGCAGCCGCTGAAGACTGGGGAAGAAGCTCAGCAGGAGGAAGGGCAGGGCGAGGCCGAACCCGATCATGGTGAAGACCAGGAAAATGACCAGAGGCGGTTTGGAGATGGCCCATCCGACGGCGCCGGCGAGCAACGGTGCGACGCATGACGCGCCGAGCACCACCGCGAGCACGCCGTTGAAGAACGCGCCGCCCGCGCCTTCCCGCGAGGCCAGTTGGGTGGCGCCGGTGACCGCGGATCCAGGCAGGACCACCTCAAAGACCCCGAACAGGTTCAGCGAGACGAGCGTCATCAGGACGGTCACGGCAATGATGAACCGCGGATCCTGAAACTGCTCGCCCCAGCTGGCCAGCCGGCCGGCGATGACCAATCCGCCGATGGCCCAGAACGAGACCAGCACCCCGAGCGTATACACGATTCCATGCCGGCGTCGCTCGCCGGCGGAATTGCCGCTTTGTCGCACCAAGGAAAGCACCTTCAGCGAAAGAATCGGCAGCACGCAAGGCATGAGGTTGAGGATCAGTCCGCCGCCCAGGGCCAGCAGCAGGTGCAATGCAAGGCCTCCTTGCGAGGGACGCGCGGGCGTGTCGGCGGCAGCGGGCAGCTGGGAATCGTCGTTCCCAATATCCAGCTGCACCTCGAACGATTCCTGACCGCCGTCTTGGGCGATCACCCCGGCAACCCGGGTTGGCCACTCTCCGTCGAAGCTCCGGACCGAAGCACGCAACGCCACGCGGCTCTTGTCCACCGGCAGGCGTTCCATCTGTGGCTGTATCTCCCAGCCTTCCGAACCGTAGGGAAAGAACCGCACCGTTCCGGTGTCGCCCTGAGCAGCCCATTCAAGAAGCAGGGCACGATGGTCGTCCTCAGGAGATCTCTCCCAAACGCCAACGGCATTCAGTGACGCACCATCCCGGGGCAGCCGGGATTCGGCATGGTCGAGAAGCGGCGCGTCTGCTGAAGGCTTGCGTTCCTCCCCGACAAGGATTGTGGCCTCAACCACGGCATTCCCCGGCACACACTGCACCTCGCATTCAAGCCAGGAAACGTCCGCCTCGATTTGCAGTCGACCCGCCGGAAGTTGCGATGCGAAAGTGAGCGGCACAAGCAGCACGGCCTGGTCGTGGAGCACGTAGGTCACGAGTCCGTCGGCATCATAATAGTCCGGCACCGGCCAGCGGATGGCACCAGCCTCCACGCCTTCCGGAAGACTCCACTTGATCTCGGTTGCCATGCCGGATTCACCCGGGTTGCGCCAGTAGGTGTGCCAGCCGGGGTTCATGTCGAGCACCACGCCCGCAAGAATGGTATCCCCGGGACGAACGGTATCCGCGGCGAGCGCCAGGCGGGCCCGGGTGTTCAAACCGTACGCCAGGAGGATGCTCCCCAACCAGACACCCATGGTCACAAACCATTTGTTCATGCCGTTATGATGCGCGATTGCATTAAATATTCGACCCCGAAGTTTCCGGCGGTTCGTCGGGCCTGCTCATTTTGCCCTGCGCGATGCGTGGCCCCCTGGCCACGAAAGGTGCCAGCCCCGCACGTCAGGCTGTTGAGTCGTGAGCGACTGTTCGCCGTTCCGCGCAGTGTATTTGATTGCGTGCCCCAATCAAAACGCTATTCTCGCTCTGCAGGGCTTCTTGTGGACCTTCCGGCATCAACCCATCGCCTCGGACTGTGGATCACACGGCGGAGCTCCGGGCACGGCCAATGGACAGAGCCCAACATCAAATCAAACTCGTTCCGGAGCAGGCGGCGCAACCGACAGGTGGCGGATTGGGGACGCGGGGCGCCTGCGCGCGCCGAATCTGGAGGCAACTTCCACTGCTCGGGATGATTGGCTTGACCGCGACTTCACTTGCGGGTGCGGAAGGGCGGGGGACGCCCAAACCGCTGACCCCGCTGTTCTCGGTCGCGATCAACGAGTATTACGACAACAACGTGATGCTCCAGGAGTCGGGGCCGCAGGCGGGTTATGAATCCTTTGTGACCAGTGTGCTGCCTGTGATCGGGGCCAGGTATTCCATGCGGGGGGATTCCCCCTATGCGGTGGGGCTGAGGTACGCGCCGGATTTCTCCTTCTACCATGGCTTTTCGCAGGAATCCTACCTGCGACACGTTGGGTTGTTTGACTTCGCGGTGGAGCATGAGGAGTTCAGTGCGCAGGCTGATGTCCGGATGCAGTACACCGACGGCTCGACCGAGCCGCCCATTTGGGGGACGTCCACGGAACCCGGGGCAGTGCCTGCGTTTGGGGCCGTCCAGGTGCGCAACCGTCGCCGCAACGCTTACTTCGCATCCGGCGTTGGTGCCCGGGAAAATCTGGGCAGGATGTTCGTCCGCGGCGCCTTTGACGCGCGGATCTGGGATTTCATGACCGAGGATTTGGTTCCTCCCGCTGGATCGGACACCACGGTCCAGAACTATTATGATCGGAATGATCTCAATGGGGGGGTTGATTTCGGCGTTGCCGTGGCGGCCGCAACCGAGGTCTATGCGGGATTCCGCCTGGGACACCAGGATCAGGAATTCCGGGTCACAAGCCCCTCTTACAGCTATCAGAACACCTATTATCGGGCGACCATCGGGCTGACGGCCAAGGCATCAACATGGTTGAGCTTCCGTGGCGAGATCGGCCCGAGCTTCCATTTTTTTGATGCGGCCACCATTGCCCCCGGAACGGCGACGCAGCAGGATTATCTCTACTTTCTGGCCAGTGCCACGATACAGCTGGCGACGAACACCTCGCTCAAGCTCACAACTGGCCAGTACCTGATTCCCGCCTCCGCCGGGAACGGGGTGTATCAGAACACGGCCGCCTCAGGAACGCTGCGCCATAAACTCACACGCCGACTGCAGGCATCCGTCACCTTTGCGTATGGCGAGTATGACTTCTTTGCGGCCTTCACCCGGGATGATCGCCAGGTGATTCCGGAGGTGCGGCTGGACTACACCTTCAACAACCACCTGAGTCTGGGGGGATGGTATGTTTACGAGAACGCGTGGAGCGTCATCCCGAACACCTCCGATCGCAACTACACCCATTCCATCGTGGGGCTGGGATTCCAGGCGACCTACTGAGCAACAAACCGACCGGCGGGATTGCGGGGTTGCACTACCGCAGGAACAGCAGGACCAGCAACTGGGCCGCCACCACCCGCAGGAGCATCGTCAGGGGATACACGGTGGCGTAAGACACCGAGGGCGCGTCCGATCCCGTCATGGTATTGGCAAAGGCCAGGGCGGGGGGGTCGGTCATGCTTCCGGCCAGCACCCCGCAGATGCTGGTGAAATTGAGTTTCAGATAGAGTCGTGCGGCCATCCCCACCAGCACCAGCGGGAAAAAAGTGATCATGGCTGCGCACGCCATCCATTTCAGGCCCGGACCCTGGGTGAGGGTGGCGACAAACTGGTCGCCCGCCTTCAAACCCACGCAGGCCAGAAACAGCGTAATTCCGAGCTCGCGCAACATGAAATTCGCGCTCAACGGCATGTAGTAGATCAGGGGACCGATGCGGCCCATGCGGCTGAGAATGATGGCAACGAGCAGGGGGCCGCCGGCCAGACCGAGCTTGACCGGGGCGGGCATCGAACCCAGCTGGATGGGGATGCTGCCCAAGATGACGCCCAGGGCGATCCCCACGAAAATGGAAACCACCTGGGGGTGATCCAGTTGCTTGGGTTTGTTGCCCAGCTCCTTCGCGGCCCGATCGATCGCATCCGGTTCGCCCACCAGCAAAACCGTGTCGGCAAATTGAAGTCGGAAACCCGGGGTGGGAGTGAATTCGACGTCGGCACGGCTGACCCGCGTGATCTGCACCCCATGAGCCTCCAGCAAGTCCAGTTCGACGAGCGACTTGCCCAGGACCGATTTCCGGGTGACCACGACACGCCTCGTCGTGACGCTGCTGGGCAGGGCTTTCAGGTCCACGTCGGCGGGCTTGCCAATGATGATTTGAAGTTCGGTGAGCCGTTGCTGGGGGCCGACCGCGAGAATGATGTCACCGCAATGCAGCACGGTGTCCAGGGTGGCCACGTCGATCTCGTCGCCCTTCCGTATGCGCGAGATCACCACGCCGGTGTCCTTGAGGCCCGGGATCTGGCTGATGGCCAGGCCGTCCAGGTTGGGATTGGTGACCACCAGATTCAGCGTCACCACCTTCGGTTGATTGGAGTTGATCTGTTGGGCGAACAGTGCGGATTCCTCCGCGGGTTTGATTTTAAACACCATCCGGATCAGGCCCATGGTGAGGATGATGCCCAGAATGCCAAAGGGGTAGGCGACCGCATAGCCGAGGCCCGGGTTCTTGGCGATTTCCTCGGTGAACACCGGCGTGCTCTTCAAAGCCTGCTGCGCGGCGCCCAGGGCCGGGGTGTTCGTGGTGCCGCCCGAGAAGAGTCCGACCGCCACGCTCATGTCGATGTTGAAGAGGAAGACAATGGCCAGCGTGATGGCGACGCCCAAGGACACGATGGTGGCGGCCATCACGTTCAACGGAAGTCCCTGTTTGCGGAGCGAGGCCAGGAATCCGGGCCCCACCTGCATGCCGATGGTGTAGACGAAGAGGATCAGACCGAATTCCCGCACGAACTCCATGACCTTGTGGTCGATGCGCAATCCGAAGTGACCGCACAGCAGCCCTGTGAACAGCACGCCGGCCACGCCGAGCCCGACGCCACGGACTTTGAAGCTGCCCAGAAGCACACCGCTGACCATTGCATAGAGATGATGCCCTTGCGGACAGGCGCCTGCGGTTTGGAATCTACCGGGAAGAAGCTGCCCTGAATTGCGGGCCACGTTCTTTTAGCAAGGAAGCCGGAAGTGAATCAAGGGAATTGTTGAATGCGCAACGCGGCGCAACGCATCTCAGTATCCGGCAGGTAAGGGGTCGTCGGGCGGCGACGAGCCCGGTCGTGCTTGCGGATGGAACCCGGCTTAACCGCCGCTTGTTGCTGCGCGGCGAGCGCCGCCGCATTCCATCTGTTCACCGGGCATCAAGCGGGATGCGTCCAATGGGCGCAGTGCTGGGGCAAAACGGATTCTGTGCCGCGACGGCTCGCGGAGGATCAGGCGTCCGAATGACCCTTGCGTACGTCCTTGGACAGAGCGACGAGATAACCTCGCATTCGGAGCGCGGAGCGAATCGGCCACCGCGTTTCGTTGCTGATAGATCTGGTGCAGATTGTTCACCGTCCGAAAGAGCATTTGTTTCGGGCTCAACGGACTCAGGTAGTCGTCCGACAGGTTGCGGTTGGAGCGCACCAGCTGATGCACGCAGTCGGTACGGGTCAGGAACCGTCCTCCGTTGAAGGGATCCACATAAACCTCATTGGCGGCGTCCTGGTAGCGGCAAAGGAAATGTCCGGGCAAACCCACTCCCGCAATGGGCAATCCCAGCCGCCGGCCAATGCCCAGGTACACCGCGCTCATGCCTATGGGATTGCCTGTCCGCCGATCCATGATGCGGTTCAGATAGCTGTTATCCGGATCGTAGTAATCCGCCGCGTTTCCCCGAAAGCCGAGCTGGAGAAACAGCAGCCGGTTGAGGGAGCCCAGCACGCGTTGCGGGACCTTGAGGTCGGTCACCCGGTTCCGCAGCTCTTCCGCGTAGCCATCCAGCAGGGCGCGGTAGCCCTCCGGATTGAGATCCGGGTAAACGGTCTGCGCCAGCAGGAAAAGCCCCTGCTCGAAATCCAGCCGCTCACCCTGCGTCAGGCAAAAGGAAAGAAAATCAGTGTCGGCTTTGTGAACCTGCAATCGATTCACAAGGGCGCGGACCCTGCGCCGGATGCCGGGGTCCGGACTGAGTCGATAGGGTGCCAGCCAGGCGAGTGCCGCCGGGCCTTGCGCGAGAATGGCGTCATGGATGTTGCGAAAGATCTCCGCATCCTCGTCCGCCAGTAGGCGAACCAAGGCGTCACGCTGACCGTCCGAGAGTGTGTTCAGCGGAGGTATGGACCTGATGGCCTGCATGGCTTGGTTTCCAGGACGCAGCCAATCACAAATCCGTGCAAAACACAATTCCGGAGAATACCCAATTTCATCCCAGAGCGAGGCTGGTTTTGCCCAAGTCTGGACGAGCCGGCGGATCAATGAAATCCGGCGCCAGGGCGGGTTAGCCGGGGTGTCATCCGGGCGGGGGATGCTCTCTGGCAGACAACCGGGGCTGAAGTCCGGGTCACGCCCGATCAGGGCTGTCATTTACAATCGTGACAGAAACGATCAGGATCCCATCGCCTCCGGAGAAACCGACATGCCGCAGGCGAGTCAACCAGTACACGGAAAGCACTATTATGGGTGATAAATCCCCGAAATCCCTCCAGAAGAAGTCCACGCAAAAGAGCACCAAAGCCAGTCACGCCGCGGACAAACAAAAGGCGGCTGTGCTCAGCAAACAGGCTGTCAGACAGAAATAGCAGCCGTTGTTGCCGTGCCGTCTCCAGGCATTCAACGGCAACCGCTTCGGCACTGGTTGGCAACGACGTTCAGCGTGTCTTGTCGAAGAACGCTCGCCATAGCCAATCCACGCGAGCGGCCAGGTGCAGCAGGACGCTACGTGGGGCACGGGACATCAGCATCCGCTGCAGGAGGGCAGCACAGCGCAGTCGGCGCCCAAACCCCCGGTCGCAACGCCGGGCGATGCCCAGCTGCGCCTCGTTCCATCCAAGTGCACCATGACTGTAGGCCGCCAACGGCTCGACCGCCCAGGCGGCCGATTCGAAGGCCATGGACATGCCATTGCCGGTGAGGGGCGGAATCATGGTCAAAGCGTCGCCCACGCTGCACTCCCGGGTTCGCACCGCCGTGGCCGGGCGCAGGTCGAGGCCGGACACCGCGCAAAATGAGTCGGACATGAATTCCGCCTGACCCAGGCGTTGGTGCAGGACGGACCCGGCCGGTCCGCGCAGGAACTCCGGCCATTCCTCAGCAAGCCGGGGCAGGGGACCCCGCACGGCAAACAGTCCGCAAACGTTTGTCAAACCCCCGTCCAGTCGGCACAAGCCCACATAGCCTCCTGGCACGAAATGCATTTCGAGATCGGGCGACAGGTCAACGCGTCGCGCGTGGGCTTTCAGTCCAATCCACTTCATCTTCGCCTGGCCTGCCTCCAGTCGCCGGCCCGTGGCGCGCACGATGCCGGGGCCCGGCTCGATCGGTGCAACGCGCTCGCCTTCACGCAACTGTCCGCCGAGGTGGCGGAATTCATTGGCGAGCAGTGCATCCATGACATGACGCGACAGGCACAGCGCCGGGCGGGGAAGGGTCTTTTCCGCATACGACCGCCGGTTCGAATGGAAGGAGGCTCTTCGGGCCTCGATGGCGCCCGCGGCGGTGAACTTCCGGTCCAGGCCGAGTGCCTGCAACACGGCAATGCCCCGGCCGCAGATGAACTCGCCGCAGACGCGATGTCGGGGATAGTAACCCGCCTCAAACACGGTCACCGGCACCGCGCGCTGCCGCAGCGCAATCCCCAAAGTGAGGCCCGCCAGGCCGCCGCCGAGAATGCTGATGGGAAGCGGGGAGGTCATTTGCGCTCGGCAAGAAACAGATGGCTGAAGAGGCCGCCGCGCCGCTCGTGCAGCCGCCATTTTCCATGGGGCGGCCACAGTGCGGAGAGCTCGCCTTGAACAAATCCAGCCCGTACGCTGATCACGGCGTCGTGGCGCGTTACGGCGTTGGCGCCGATCAAACCCACCAACCGGCTGACCGTGAGGGCCGGGAACGACCGGCGGGGTTCGCAGGCAACAAAAAGGTTGGATTTGCCGGCAATCAACCCGAACAAGCTGCCCAGCTGGTCGTCCGGGAAGTGGTGCAGGAACAGGTTTGCGGTTATCCAAGTTTCCGGTTCGACGGACGCCGAGCACACCCACTCCATCGCGTCAGCCTGTTCGACGCGGGGCACAAAGCCGCGATTTCGAAAGGCCTCAAGCACGCGCTCGTCCATAACCCCGCCATGATCCACCAGCAGAATCTCCAGGCCTTTCGGGAGCGCGGGCAGCCGGCGGGTCAACTGGAGCAGGCAATGGCCATCGCCCGAACCAAGATCCACGAGACGTCGGGGCGGGGTGACGTGGCTTCGGGCGTCGAGAGCAGCGGCGGTAAGCCGGGCGTTGCCCATGCAGGTGTTAATACGGCGCAGATCCCGGCGCGACCGCATCGCGCGCGAGTCCTTAGCGGGCAGGTTGTCGAGCAGTTCTGGTTCGAGCTGACGCTTGATCACGTTCGTTGGGCGGAAATTATCCAACCTGAAGCAAGGCGCCGTGGCAGCTGAAGCCGGCCCCAAACGAGCACACCCACCACCAGCCCGGTGCGGCATCGCCTGCCAACGCTCGTTGCAGGCTGAAATAGATACTGGCGCTGCTTTGATTGCCGAACTCGCGCAGCACCTGCGCGCTCCAGATCAAATCTTCCGGCACGAGACCAAGCTTGAGGCTCAGCGCTTTGAGAACGTCGCGTCCGCCGGCATGCAGAATCCAGGCGCGGATCTCATCGCGTGTGACCCGGGCGTCGGCCAGCGCCAGGCGCAGCGTTTCTTTCGCCGCCTCCGCCGCCAGGGTGGGCACCTGCAGCGTGAGCACGTTGCGGAGCATTCCCTCGCGCTGCTCGAATCGAAGCAAGTCCCGATGTGCCGGCTGGAGAATCGAGGCGGCAGCCTTCCATTCGACGCGGCGTTGCCGGGTGGTGGATTCCGGCGATAACACCACAGCCCCGGCGCCGTCTCCAAAGAGGCAGGTGCTGATCAGCACGCCGGGATCGTCGTCCAGATACATGGCCGCGCTGCAGATTTCGACGCAGATCGACAGTACCCGTCCGGCCCGACCGCTGGACAGCAACGCCTCGGCGGTGCGCCAGCTGGGGAGAGCGGCACCGCAGCCCTGCCCAACGAGATCCAGGGCGAACACATCCGGTCGCAATCCCAGCTGCTGCGCCACGTAACTGGTCAGACCGGGACACAAATACCCCGTGCAGGTGCTGACGAGGACCGCGTCAATCTGGTTGGGTGTGCAGGCGGCAGCCGCCAGCGCGCGTTCCGCCGCCTGCGCGGCCAGGGCAGGGGCGTGTCGCGCGAACCGTGCGTGCAACGTGTCGGGGTCCATGGCCATCACCTCCGCCATGGGCTGGAGCGCCAGGTGACGGGAGTCGATTCCGTTGTCGCCCAGAAGAACCTTGCGCAGGATTGTCCGCGAGCGGGGCTGCAATGAAGCGAAGCGGGACGAGCGCTCGAAAACATCATAGCAGTCCTTCTGGCTGTAGCGATCTGGCGGCACCGCCGTGCCCAATCCAATGACAAACATGGCAAACAGTAGGGTGAGATGGTCAGCTGCGCCAGACAAGGTCTTTGGTTTTGACCGCGTCCGACCGAGGTTCACGTCAGCAGTTCCTGGATTTCCTCCCAACTGAGGGCTGCTGCGAATTCCTCTTCTCCACCCAGGGTGGCCTTGATGATGTCGCGCTTGCGGTTCTGGAGGGTCACTATCTTTTCCTCCACCGTATCGCGCGCGATGAGTTTGTAACTGGTCACCACCCGGGTCTGGCCCAGGCGATGCGCCCGGTCCGTGGCCTGGTCCTCCACGGCGGGATTCCACCAGGGATCAAAATGGATGACGGTATCCGCGCCGGTCAGGTTCAGGCCCACGCCGCCGGCCTTGAGACTGATGAGAAAGACGGGAATGGTGGTGTTGCCCTGGAACTGCTGCACCACCGCCGCCCGGTCCCTGGTTGAACCATCCAGGTAACAGAACTCGATCCCCTCGGTGGAAAGATGTTCCTTGAGCAGTGTGAGCATGCTCACGAACTGGCTGAAGACGAGCACGCGGTGCCCGCCATCAATGACCTCCTCCAGCAGTTCGCTGAACAAATCGAGCTTGCCGGAGGTGGACGCTGGGGATTGGACGGCTGGAGCAGTGGAGGGTTGAAGTCCGCACTCGGTTGCCTCATCACTCCCATCCTCCATTACTCCATCACTCCGCGCTTTCAGCTTCAGCAGTCGCAGATCGCAGCACACCTGGCGCAACCGTAACAACGCGTTCAGCGCGACCATGCGGATGCGCGCCTCGCCCTGTGCGCCTGTCGCTTCCAGCACTTCCTTGCGGGTAGCCTCGATGACCTGCTGATATACGGCGCGCTGGTCCTTGGTGAGTTCGCAGAAGGAGATTTGCTCGATCTTTTCCGGCAGATCCGCAGCCACCTCCCGTTTGAGCCTCCGCAGCATGAAGGGACGCAGCCGGCGCGCGAGCCGGGACTGGGCTTCGGCATTCCTCTCCTTGCTGATGGGCAGCTCGTAACGCTCGCGGAAATCGGAGGCGGCTCCGAGGTAACCCGGCATGAGGAAGTCAAAAATGGACCATAGATCGAGGACCGAGTTTTCCAGGGGCGTGCCGGTGAGCACGATCCGGTGTTGCGCGCACACCGCCTTGACGGCCTGCGCGTTCTGCGTTTGCCGATTCTTGATGTGCTGGGCCTCGTCGAGCACCACGGTGTCGAACTCGAGATCGCGATACCGCGCGGCATCACGGCGGATCAGGGCGTAGCTGGTGATGATGATGTCGTGGGAGGGGATCTCCCGGAACCGTTCATGGCGATCCGGTCCGTGCAAGGCCAACACTCTCAGATCGGGCGTGAACTTCCGAGCCTCCGCCACCCAGTTGAACACCAGGCTGGTGGGGCAAATAATCAAGTGCGGAGCAGCCGCCATCGGAGCGCGGACATTTTTGTCCGCCCGCAGCGTGCCCCCAGTCTCCGGCGGACAGGAATGTCCGTGCTCCAGGCTCGGCTCACTCCGTAATCCGCAGTCCGCAATTCGCAATGTGTTGAGATGCGCCAGTGTCTGCAGGGTTTTTCCCAAACCCATTTCGTCGGCCAGAATGCCGCCGAAGCCGTTTTCCCTCAGGAACATCAACCACGCCACACCGTGCTTCTGGTAGGGGCGCAGGACGGTCTCGATCTTGCCCAATGGCGGGCAGGCGAGGGTGGCCTCGCCGCTTTGCCTGGCGGCGCGAGTGCGCCAGGCGGCCGGCGCCTGCACGCGCCAGCTCGCATGCTGGCGCAGGGTCGATTCCAGAAAGCCGGCCTGCGCGTTGCGGATCCGGTAGCCCTGCGGATGCTGTTGCGGTGCGCAATCGAGCAGCACCTGCTGCAACTCCTCCACGGCCCCCGTGTCGATGACCGCGAGCCGCCCGTTCTTCAATCGCGTGTGGCCTTGTCCGGAACGCAGCAGTCGATGAACATCCGCCGGGTCGAACCGTTGTCCGCCGGTTGATTCAAAGACCACCCCCAGGTCAAACCACTGGACACCTGAGGGGGTGATTTCAAACCGCGGCTCCACGCGCTCGATCTTCTTCATTGTGCGCTCTTCCAGATGCTCGTCCAGCGTCACGGTCCACTCCTGTTGCAGCCTGGGGTGTTCGCGGGCGAAGAAGTTCAATACCGCATTCTGTCCGGAGAGTTGTAGGATCCCCCGGGCATCCGGACCGGTGAATCCACTTCGCTGCAAACGCCCCAGCGCCGAGCGCTCCGCCGCAGTGTCGCGTGTCGAGTATCGTGTGGGCACGTCGGGGTCCGGAAGCCAGACGTCCTCGCCGGAATCGGTGACCCCGAGGGTCATGATCCGGGATGCGTAGGCGCATTGGAGCAGGGCGGTCAACTGCGTCAGCCCGCCCTTGAGTTCGAGGATGAAGCGCGGGGATTGGGGTTCGAGGATGAAATCCTCCAGGGCAAAGTTGGCCTCCATTCCGCCGGCAGCCATCAACTGCGGCCAGTGCTGAGTGAGGAATGGCGGCACGGCGGACCGCGGAATGCGGATGGGACCCCGGAACACGTCGCGGACAGCGTGCGGCAATCCCAGCGGCTGGAATGTCCGGTCCTGCCACACCCAATCTTCGATGAGCGTTGGCGGGGCGCCCTGACCCTTCAGCGCCACCACAATCTCACCATTATTCTCAAGTGTTGCCCGGAGCGGAATGGCCAGCGGGGTTTGGGTGAGAGTAACCGCGGTGGTTTTGCCCAGCGAGATCTGTTCGTGGCCGACCAAGGCAGGCAGCAGCGCCGCCAGTTGCTTCAGGTCCAGTTGCATCATGGCGGGCGTCTCGCCGCCGGTGAGCGCTTCCACGCGGTCAAGGATCGCATCGTCGCGGGCGGAAAAGGCGAAGGTGCGTCCCTTGGGCAGGGCGTTCAGCGGGCAACGGCCTCGACTCCATTTTGCCTCAAACACCAGCATGGCGCGACCGCGGGTCAGGGCCTGGTCCAGATTGGGCGGCAGGATGATACACAGTTGCGCCGGGTCGCCGGCGGCATCGCGTGGAAGTCCGCCGGATTTTCGGGACGGGGCAGGGGGGACGCTGGCGACGGAACGTCCAGGAGGAAGCGCGGAGTGCGGTTGGTGCGCTTTCAGCCAGTGCAATCCGACGGCCACGCTGTGAGCGCAGATCTTGCCCCATTGACGTGAGTCGCGGCAGTGGCAGAGGTTTTCGATGTCGATGCGGTCCTTGATCACCATGGAGGCGCGGAAGGAGGATTCGCCTGTCTGAACGACGCCCCGCAGCAAGGGGGGTTCCCAAAAGGAGCTGAGCACCTGGCCCTGGGCAAGATAGGCGCGCGCCATCTTCATGGCCTGCCAGCCCGCAGCCTCCCGGAGCAGGGACTCTGTGAGTTCCACCGCCATCCTACTCCCGCTTGAGGAACCGGGCGACGGCTTCGGTGCGGGTGCGGACCTGGAGTTTTTCGTAGATGCGGCGGATGTAGGTGTGGACGGTTTCGTAACTGATGTTGAGCTTGTCCGCGATCTCCTTGTAAATCAGGCCCTGTGCAAGGCAGTCGAGCACCTCCTGCTCGCGCGGCGACAGGTTCTCGATGCCGGGATCCGGCGCCTGCACCGGCTTCTGAAACGATTGCACCACCAATCGAGCAATGTGCGTGGTCATGGGCGAGCCGCCGCGATGCGCTTCCTTGATGGCCTCGAGCAGTTCGGCGCGAGGCGTGCGTTTGAGCATGTAGCCCGCCGCCCCGGCGGCCAGCGCATTGAAGATGTTCTCGGTGTCCTCGTACACCGTCAGCATCATGATGAGCAGCTTGGGCAGCTTCTCCTTGAGTTG
>JALOTU010000488.1 GCA_025457725.1 Verrucomicrobiota bacterium | reverse complement strand
ATGATCCCTGCACCACAACCCTCCTTTGCGCCTTGGCAGTGCGCCGGCGGCATCATCCTGATGCTCTTCGCGGGGACGCCCGTCGGGCAGGCGCAAAGCGTGCTGGTTTTTTCGTCGGGCGATACCACCCTGAGCCAGAGCTGGCCGGATAACAACCTTGGCGGACTGAGCTTTGCCAATTCCGGCACCACCCAGAATTTCACCACCAACCGCGCCTTGATTCGGTTCAACGTGGCCGAAGTCGTGCCGGCCGGATCGCAGATCACTTCTGCCGAGCTGGTCTGGGAGGTGACGCGAGAGCCCGGCGACGGTTACAACTCTTCCACCTTCGGCATCCACCGCCTGCTGCGGGACTGGGGCGAAGGGGACAATGTTTCTGCGCCCGGCGGATTGAACCCCGGATCCGGTTCTCCTGCGGATCCCGGCGAGGCCAACTGGACCCACCGCTTTGCGGGCACCCCGGAAACCTGGGGGGCGCCCGGAGGGTTGTCTGGACTGGATTACGCGATTCAAGCCAGTGCCTCAGCCACGATCTATGGCATCGGACAGTCCCCCTACAGCTTCGGATCAACGCCGGGCACCGTTGCGGACGCGCAGGTCTGGCTGGACAATCCCTCCGCCAACTTTGGCTGGATGCTGATCAGTCAGTCCGAGCAATTGGATTTCACCGCACGGCGGTTCGGTTCCCGCGAGGATCCGGTGAACGCCCCTTACCTGCTGCTCAACTACCTTCCCCTGCCCGAACCGTCCGCCGCATCCATGGTGTTAATCGGCCTGGCAGGATTACTGGTCCGGTTTTCTCGCCGCTGACACCGGCGTCGCCTCTTCCACTGCGAGAGGACCATCCGTCCCCTTCCGCACGGCTTCGGGAGCGGTGGATCCCAACAGACTCGCCACGCGATCAAGGAACGCGTGGACACGCTCGGAGGACGCTTCACCCGAGCTGTGCGCCACCACAACACCCAAGCGGGAAATCAGGTAGACGTTCGGCACATCCTTTTCCGGCTGGATTTCATCCAGCAATTCACCCTTCCAATCCATCAAGACAGGATGGTCGCGAGCCTCCCGGAATCCCCTCTTGACCTTGCCTCGCAACAAACCGGGCACTCCTCTCACGTCCGCCACGCCCAAGCACGTAACCCGCTTCCCCAAGACCTCGCTGACCGACTGGATCCACGGGTCCAGGCGTTCATTTCCCTTTCTGTCGGCAGCAAACAAGACAACCGGCGTGTCGGCGGGGAAGGTGTAGACATGCAATCGCCCGAACTGATCCTCCAATTCAATGGCCTTCACAGTGCAATTCTTGCGAGAGGAACCATCGTCTCCATCAGCAGCCGATCCGCTGCCCGACCGGATTGGGGAAAGCAACCCGCACAGGGCGAGCAACGGCAACAAGCGCACAGGCAGGCCCCCTCGCATACACCTGCTCAAAACACACCTCCCGGAACCACCGAAGATCGGGGGTGACCCGATATCGTGCCTCCATCGGTGAGAGTGCCGTATTGCCGCCCACGCCAGAGGTTGGGTTTGCCGCGCCAACGCCTGCAGAATGCAACCCATTGAATGCCAACGAAGACCGCCACGGAAATGGGGTGCAGCAGAGCGCCCAAAACAGACTGGCGAAATCTCCACACTGCAATCCAGCGTGGCACCATCGACAAGACCGCCCCGGCCAACACCATCCACCGAGTGTCAGCCGCCAATGCCGGCCAGCCCACCAGCAATATCCAGGGAAGCACCTGCCCTCCCAGCAGCATCAACGACATGGGGACAATCAACCGCGGAGAGGCCAGCCCTTCGTGGGCGTTCTTCATCAGCCCGGACAACACATCATCCGCCCCCTCATACATCCGACAGCTGGCGATCTCCGTGGCGTCAAACAAATCCGTGCGCAATCCATGCTGACGGAACAGCCGGGGCAGCTTGATGCCGTCGTGGAGGGTCGAACGAATCTGCGAATGTCCCCCCACCTGACGGTAGGCATCCGCGTCGGCAACAAACAACTGCCCACACCCCGCGGCATACGCAGGCTTGGTGCATCGGCGCATGCGCCAAACGGGAAGAAATCCCAGCAGGACAACATGCACCAGCGGGATGAGAAGTCGCTCCAGGAAGCTGCCCGTGACCTGACGCCAAAAGCGAATGTCTCGCATGCCGGGTCAGGACCTGACAGGCGTGCTGTTTGCCGCACCAACCCGCCGGCAGAGGGGGGGCGTGGATCAACCGCACCCGGGCGTCGCGCGCGGCAAACGCTCTTACCTTCTGAACGGTCCCGTCCGTGGAGTGATCATCCAGGACGATCAGTTCCAGATCCACATCCTGATTGGCGAGTACCGATCGAATGGCTTCCCCGATGCGCGCCTCCTCATTGCGGGCTGGGATGAGGACGGACAGCGATGGCAATCCCCTGTGGGCGCCCACCGGGCCCGGCCGCCGAGGGGAACGCACCAGGAAAAGGTTCCACACAAACAGCGCGGCCGGGATGGCAGCCAGAAGCAACGCAGCCCCGCCCAAGAATTCAGCGTTCATCGCGTTCCGTGCTCCTTATCAAAATGACCGCCCCCAGGCGTGGTTGATGAACATCAGCCATGGGCATGCCTGCCCCGGGATGCGCAGACCCTCC
>JALOTU010000080.1 GCA_025457725.1 Verrucomicrobiota bacterium | reverse complement strand
AGCGACCGCTCGAAAACCGGTTCGCCCGGCAACACAAACCCTATTGCCTCTTTCATGAGTAAATCTCCAAGACTACCCGCGTCGTTCATCTCGGTGCTGCTCGGAATCGCGATCCTGTCGGTTCCTCATTCCGCGTTCAGCGCGAAAAAGGTCGATGCCAGCTATGCCGATGAAATGAACCCGGCCTACGCCAACACCACGGTTGCGACCAACGCGGACACCAGCGGGAAACCGGCAAAGCCCGCCGGCTTTGTTCATCCCGGTGTGCTGGTCAACCGAGCCCAGCTGGAGGAGATCAAGAGACGTGTCGCGACCGGGATCGAACCGCAGAAGAGCGCTTTTGAACAGCTCCAGGCCGACCCGCTGGGATCCTTGACCTATGTCCCCCAGCCGTGGGAGACGTGCGAGTGCGGCCCTCGTTCCAATCCCAACCGGGGCTGCAAGGACGAGCAACGCGACAGTGCGGCCGCGTATTCCCAGGCGTTGCTCTGGTATATCACCGGGAACGAGACGTACGCGGAAAATGCCATCAACATCATGGATGCCTGGGCGAACACGCTCACCGGCGGCCACACCTTTGCGAACGGCCCCATCCAGGCCGCCTGGTGTGCCTCGCTCTGGCCGCGGGCGGCGGAAATCATCCGCTACACCAGCACCCGGTGGCCGGACGCGGCCGTCGCCAGGTTCCAGAACATGCTGCGGACCCAGTATCTGCCATCGATCATTCACGGCGATTGTGAGAACGGCAACAAGGAACTCGCCATGTGCGAGGCGCTCATCAACACCGGAGTGTTCCTCGACGACCGGGAGGTCTTTGACCTCGGGGTCAAAATGTGGCGCGGCCGGACGCCCGCCTACATCTACTTGAAAGCGGATGGGCCGGAACCGATCGAGCCGCCCGGCTGCGGGCCGGCGATTTGGGGGAACAAGGGTTTCACGCCCGAGTTCGTGGATGGGCTGCTCCAGGAAACCGCCCGGGATTCACATCACGCGTGGTATGCGTTTGCCTCCATGGCCAATGCCGCTGAGACGGCCCGGCAGCAGGGGCTCGACCTCTACGCCGAAGAGGGCAATCGCATGATGGCCGCGCTGGAATTTCAGGCGCAATATCTGCCGCCCAATAATGTTCCGGCACCCGAAAACCTGTCGTTCGCGCTCCAGCCAACCTGGGAAATCGCCTTCAACCACTTTTCCAACCGCAGTGGCCACCGGCTGCCGAAAATGGCGGCGGTTCTCCCCGGGAACCGGCCCACCGGCGTCAACCACCATATGGCATGGGAAACCCTCACCCACGCGGAGGTTGGGGCGGTCGGTTTGCCGCCCCTGTCGAGCCCATAAGCGCACCTCTCGCCTCGGAAACGAGGGCTTTCAAGCGCCGGCCGTATTCCAGGAAGTTCTCCCGGAGCCGGACCTGGTTGTCCGGCGCGCCGGCATTGTCTCCGTGGAATACCACGACCATGTGGGGTTCCATGCTGACGCCGCCGGCGTAACCGTGCCGCAGCGCATCGGCGAGGATTTCCCGGACGCAGCCCTGCCCCTCACCCGGCCAGCAATAATCGGCATCCTGTCGCGTTGGATTCCAAACCGCGTCCTTGATGTGAATGTGGGCCACATGCTCACGGATATTCTCCCAAAACTCCCAGGCATCCTGTCGCGGCCAGGGCTTGGGCTTGCTGCGATCCGGGTTGAAGACGGGGTTGGCCGCGTCAAAAGCCCACTTCAGACCCGGCGCCTTATCCAACAGCTCGAGGGCGTGCTTCCAGCTCATGCCGCCATGGTTCATGCAGTTCTCGTGCACGGGTTGGAGGCCCGCGTCCAGGAACCGATTGGTGACCTCGCGGACCCGGTCGAAGACTTGTGCCGGGATCCGGCTTTCCTCATCGCCCGGCTTGAAGCTCATGATGCGAACAAACCGGGTTCCCAGCCTCTCCATTCGCGGGATCGTCCGCTTTACCTCGGCGATCGTTTCCGCGAAGGGAGATTCGATCCGCTTGGCCCAATTCATGATCGTGGAGCCAAAGCAGTAAGCCCGCACGCCCTGCCTTGACAGTTCTTCCGCGGCCACCGCAAACGCGTCGTCCGTGATCTCGTGGATGCAGGCCTTGGCGTGTCCGGGCACCTCCACAGCCCTCAGTTCAACGTGCTGCCAACCCAGCGCCCGGGTTGCATGCAGCTGGGTATCAAGCGCGCTGCCCGCTTCATCCCCGATTCCCATCAATATCATTGAATTACGTTCCGACATGTTAATCCTTGATTCTGCAAGATCCGGGAGGCGTCGCCCGCCCGCCACTCAGGAGACCCCCACAGGGTAATAGCGGAACCCGGGGCAACTATCACACAGTTTTTCGAGGAAAGCTGCAATCGGACCGGGACCCGGCCCGCCCGCCCTCTGCGAAAACCTGTGCCGGCCCGGGTAAGGGCTGGCAAGGCGTCGGGCTGCCGGAGGGCGATGTGGTTTGCCCGGTTTTTTGGATTGAATGAGGTCTGGCTTTGCAGGGTATGGTGTGCGCCCCATCATGGCGCATCGTCGCGGAATCTGAATGGCATGCCTGATCCTCATCTTCGAGGTGTTCTGTTGTTCAACGTCGGTTCTCTTTATCAAGGGAAGCGAGACGGATCCGACCTGGCTGTCCGCTTACAGGCTGCTGCTGGGGGGCGTACTTCTCCTGCCCGCGGTGTGAAGGGCCGGATTCCGGCACCCGGAGTTTGCGTATCGAGGACGGTGGAAGGGAATTTGGATCCCATCCGTGTTGCTGGCGGTGCATTTCATTTCCTGGATCGCGGGGGCGCGGATGACGCCGGGCGCGAACGCGTCGTTGCTGGTGAACATGACGCCGGCGGTCATGCCCTTCGTGCTCTATCTGCTGGCTGGCCTGATTTGTCTGGCGATCGCCGGGATTCATGGAGCGATGGCTGGGGCACAGGTCTGGATCGGCCCGCGCGTGGGACATGAGTTGTTGATGATCGCGGGACTGGCGGTGGTCCCGACCCTCCTGGGGCACAGCATTGTCAACTGGTCCTTCAAGGTGTTCCGGGGACAGGTGGTTTCGCTTCTCGTCCTCGGGCAGCTCATCTTCGCCGGCATCACCACCTATCTCATTCTGGATGAAACCCCTTCGCCCGCCTTCTTCGGAGCGGTCTTTTTCGTGGTCGCGGGCATGGTCCTGGTGGTGCTGCAGGGTCGCCGGAACTGAACAAACCCACCGTAGCGAACACGGTGAGGCTGTCGTCATCGGCTGTCCAATTCCAAGGGGGGTGCCGGTGGCAGCGGATGCGGGACGAAGACGCAGGCCTTCTCCGCCGCGGCGGAAGGGAGCAGAACGCAATGACCGGTCAAGTTACGGTCTTTGAACAGGCTTCACGAGGCGGGTTGCGACTACTTCAGACGGTCGAAGGTCTTTTGCAGAATCTGCCAGTCCTCCAGTCCCTTCACCTTTTCGCGAGCGTTGGCGATAATCTCCGCTTCCTTCGTGTTCTTGGAGGGCTTGCTCGCCTGGTAGAAAATGCCGAAGTACCCCGGGAAGGGCATGTCGGCCAGCTTGTAGGCCGCCATCTCGTCCCGCACATCGTGATCGGACGGAACCGTGATGAACTCGCCGCCCTTGCGCGGATTCGAGGCGTCAAATGCGCCTTCGTAGAATTCCACGCATTCGCTGAGGCACTCGATGAAGCTGAAGCCGTCGTGATCGATGGCGGCTTCCATCATGTCCAGCACGTGCTTGGGATTGGTGTGGGTGGTGCGGGCCACGAAGGTGGCTCCCGCAGCGATGGCCTGCTTCATCGGGTTGATCGGGTAATCGACCGCGCCCCAGCCATCCGTCTTGCTCTTGAATCCGAGCGGCGAGGTCGGCGAGGTCTGTTTCTTGGTCAGGCCATAGACCCAGTTGTCCATCACCACGTAGGTGAGGTTGATGTTCTTGCGGGCGGTGTGGGTGAAATGGTTGCCGCCGATGGAGAACGCATCCCCGTCGCCGCCAAACACGAACGGATGCAGATCCGGACGCGAGAGCGAAATGCCGCTGGCAAGAGCCAGCGCCCGGCCGTGAATGTAATGCACGCCATGGGCCTGCACGAAGTAGGGGAAGCGGCTGGAGCAGCCGATGCCCGCCACCGTGGTGATCTTCTCGTGCTCCAGCTTGCGCTTTTCAATCAGCTTGAAATAGAGCGCCAGCACGGAGAAATCCCCGCAGCCCGGACACCAGGTCGGGTGGTCGGCGGCGATTTCCTTCTTGGTCAACCCCTTGCGCTCGCTGGTGGCCGGCGCCGGGGGGGTGACGGCGATGGCGGTTTTGGAACCGGGACTTTCAACAGTCGAAACACTCATAAATCAAATCTCAATCTCGTCAGGCCGTCATTTCTCAGCTGGCCTGAACCTTCTCCGCCACAGCCGTCTTCATGCGCTCGAGGATCTCCTTCACCTTGAAGGTGATTCCCTCCACCTTGTTCACACCGCGAATGCGGCCATCCGTGAACCGGGCGCGCAGCAGGGCCGCCAACTGGCCGTAGCCTCCCAGCCCCCCGTCGTTCATTTCCACCACCAGGATGTGGTTGAAGCCGGAGAAAATGTCCGCCAGGCCGGGAGGCAGGGGGTTGATGTGCCGGATGTGCAGCGAAGACACGCTGTCGCCCGCGGCACGGGACCGATCCACCGCCTCGCGAATTGGACCTTCGGTGGAGCCCCAGCCGACCAGCAGCACGTTGCCTTCCGGAGGTCCATACACCTGGGGTTTGGGCAGGGTGTCAGCCAGGGATTGCATCTTCTTGCGGCGCTTGGCCGTCATCAGCGCATGCATCTTGGGGGACCCGCTGGGATGTCCCATTTCATCATGCTCCAAACCGGTCGCCACGGGATACTTCCCGCTCATCACCCGCGTGCCGGGCACGATCCGTTTGACCGTGCCATCGGGCGTCGAAAGATCATAGGGTTTGAAATCCTCTACCGGCGCCAGATCCTGCATGATGTTCTGGCACAGGGACGCGAGGTCCGGCTCGGGAAACGCCTCGATCCGCGTGGCGATGGCCTGATCGCTGAGAATGAACACCGGGGTGTTGTACTTGTGAGCGATGTTGACCGCCTCGATTGCGGAATAAAAGCAGTCCTCGACATTGCTCGGCGCCAGAACGACCCGGGGCGCGTCGCCGTGTCCGCCAAAGCAGGCAATGTTGAGATCCGACTGCTCCACGTTGGTGGGCATGCCGGTGGACGGGCCGCCGCGCTGCACATCCACGATGATCAGCGGCACTTCCGCCATCACCGCCCAGCCGATGGCTTCGCTCTTCAGGGCAATGCCCGGCCCGCTGGATCCCGTCACCGCCACCCGCCCCGCGTAACTGCCGCCAATGGCCATCGACACCGAGGCGATCTCGTCTTCGCATTGAATGAAACTGCCGCCGTACTTGGGAAGGTCGCGACGCAGAATCTCCATGATGTCCGACCAGGGCGTGATCGGGTAGCCGGCGCCGAAGCGCACCCCGGCGGCGATCAGTCCGAACGCCAGGGCCTCGTTGCCGTTCATCACCACCTGGGAGCGATCGCGCTGGACGCTGTCCTTGAAGCTGAAGGTGTCCACCAGGCTGCCCAGCGAGAAACTGTAGCCGGCATGGAAGGCGGTGATGGCGTTTTGGGCGATGCTGGGGTTTTTGCCGGTGAATTTCTCCGTGATCAACTTCTCCAGCTTGGGAACGTTGAGGTCGAACATGCGGGCGATCAGGCCCAGCGAAAAGATGTTCTTGCCCTTGTCCCGCGCCGTGCCGCCGATGGCCTCCACTGTCAGCGAACTGATGGGAATGCCGATGTGACGATACTCGCCCTCCCATTCCGGCTTCGCTTTCACATGGTCCGCGTCGAACAGGATGATCCCGCCCTTGCGCACGGAGTTGATGTGGTTCTCGTAGGAATGCTGGTAGAACGCCAGCAACACATCCGCTTCATCACCCGCGCTCAGCACCTCGCCCGATCCGATGCGAACCTGGAAGATGGATGGGCCGCCTGAAATGGTGGAGGGGATGGTCATGAAGGTCATGACTTCCTGCTCGCTCCGACCGGCCAGCCGGGCAAGGAAACCGCCGATGGCCTGAATGCCATCCTGGGAATTACCGGCAATCCGAATGACCGCCTCTGAAACCTTGGAAACGCCCTTACCGCCAGGCTCCGCAGCGGCGGGGGCTTCTACCGAATCACTCATGCAAGACCTCGAATCGTCAACCTGTCGCTCAAAATCCATTGGGGCATTGCAGCCCCGTTTAATAGGGGCACACTATCATTGCGCCTAGACGTGTCAAACGCGAAACTATTAGCCCATCTGCCGAAAAGTTAAGATTTTATATTCCTGCTGCTAAAGGTGGAAGGCAACGCGATAAGGGGGTGTTATTGGGGCATCCTTTTTGGCCGCGGGTGGGGGGAACGCCGGCCTCACGAGGGGGCGGCTCCGGGACCAACGCATCAATCGAGACCGTGTTTTTGGGGTGACGCCGGTTTCAACCGACCTGGGGAAGAGGTGGCCTGCAGGTGGGCTCAATTTGCCGGCTGGAAAGCCGGCGATACCTCCCGGATTGAGGCGCGCCTGCCTTCGGGGGTGGCTCCGGCGCGCTTGCTTCCAAACGGACCCCTGGGCTAGCGTGCCGGCGGTGGCCCGATGAACTCTCAGCAGCAATACGACGACGCCATGTTTGATTACAGCCGGGGCGACTACGACTCGGCCATCGCCAAGTTGCGCTCCCTGCTGGCCCGTGACGCCGAGTGCTTCGACGCCCAACTCTCCCTGGGCATGGCGTATTATCGCAAGGGCGACTACGCCGCGGCCATCGCCGAGGGCAAGAAGGCTGAATCCATGCGGCCCAAGGATCAGCTGGTACATACGAATCTCTCGTTGTGCTACATGAAAGCCGGCGACAAGGTGAGCGCCGAGCATCATGGGCTCCAGGCGCGGATTGCCGGCTGGCGTGAGGATCCCGACGCGAAGCGGGTGACGGATGGCGATCCGGACCTGCAACTGGCCAAACCCAAGCCCCCTGCAGCGCCTCCCCCGGAAAAGTTTCCCGACATGCCCTGGAAAAAGAAACCCCCGCTTGGCGGAGGTCCGGCACGTTAACCCATTTCCCTTATGAAAAGCGCCTACGAACTCGCCATGGAGCGTCTCAACAAGCAGTCGCCCGCCGTCAAACTCACCGCCGAACAGAAGGCGCAACTCGCCGATCTGGACTCGCGCTACGCCGCGCGCATCGCGGAGCGGGAGATCGGAATGAAATCCGCCATCGAAAGCGCCGCCCGGGAGGGCAAGTTCGACGAGGTCCAGGAGCTGGAGCAACAGTTGATCCTCGAGAAGAAAAAGATCCAGGCCGAGCTGGAGGAGAAGAAGGAACAGGTGCGGCAGGGATAGGTCTGCCTTGAAGGCAGGGCAGACGCGTCAATTGATTCCGTGTTTTGAGGCGAGCGCCGGTTTTTAACCGGCATGGGGGAGGATTGGATGTGGCTGGGCTCAACTTGCCGGCTGGAAAGCCGGCGATACTTGCCGGATTAGGACGCGTTTGCCCTCGTCTTGGAAGGGCTTGCCAAGCCCCCGGCCCTGACCCAGACTGGCCGCGTCATGCCAGCCCCTGCTGCCAACGTGAGCGTGACCGAACCCATCAGCCCGGCGCTGAAGCGGGTCAAGGATGTTCTCTTCTCCCCGTTCGATCTGAACAAGTGGCTGGTCATCGGTTTCTGCGCCTGGCTCTCCTCCTGTGCCGAGGGTGGGGGCGGAGGTGGAGGGGGTGGGGGACATGGTCGGAGCCAGCCGTCGAATCAAGGGGACCTCCGAAAGGGACTGGAGACCGCGTGGGATTATGTCCGGGACAACCTCGCGTGGATTCTTCCGTTGTTGATCTTTTTGATCGTGTTGGGGGTGACCCTCTGGGTGGTGGCCACCTGGCTGAACAGCCGCGGCAAATTCATGCTGCTCCATTGTGTGGCCCTCAATCGGGCGGAAGTCCAGGTGCCCTGGAACCAGTACACCCGGCATGCCCAGAGCCTGTTCCTCTTTCAACTCTGTCTGGGAGCGCTT
>JALOTU010000079.1 GCA_025457725.1 Verrucomicrobiota bacterium | reverse complement strand
CAGCCAGGCGAACATGGCGGTTTACTTTGCCATGCTGAAGCCGGGCGACAAGATGTTGACCATGGATCTCAGCCATGGCGGCCACCTGACGCACGGCAATAAGGCCAACTTCTCGGGCCGGTTCTTCGAGATCATCCATTACGGCGTGAATCGCGAGGACGAACGCATCGATTACGATCAACTCGCCGGGATGGCGCGCGAGCACAAGCCCCGGATGATCACGGTGGGCGCCAGCGCTTATCCCCGGACCATTGATTTCGCGCGCCTGGGCCAGATCGCGCGCGAGGTGGGCGCCTACCTGCTCGCGGACATCGCGCACATCGCCGGCCTGGTGGCCGCCGGGATACATCCCAGCCCGGTCGGACATGCGGACTTCGTCACCACCACCACCCACAAGACCCTGCGCGGACCGCGTGGCGGACTCATTCTCTGCGGCGAACAACACGCGAAGGCCATTGATTCCCAGGTATTTCCCGGCATCCAGGGCGGTCCCTTGATGCACGTGATTGCCGCCAAGGCCGTCAGCTTCAAGGAAGCCCTGCAACCCGCGTTCAAAGCGTATCAACAACAGATCGTGACCAACGCCGCGGCGCTCGCGGAAGGCATGAAACGCAACGGGTTCCGCCTGGTCAGCGGCGGCACGGACAACCACCTCATGCTGGTGGATGTCGGAGCGAAGGACATGACGGGCAAGGATTGCCAGATTGCGCTCGACGCGGCGGGAATCACAGTCAACAAGAACACCATCCCGTTCGAAACCCGCTCTCCTTTCCAGGCCAGCGGCATCCGGCTCGGCACCCCAGCGGTGACCACAAGGGGCATGAAGGCGGCGGAGATGGCCGCCATCGCCGACATGATCAGTGAAGTCCTGGCCAATTCGCAGAGCGCGGAAACGGCGGACAGGGTCCGCACACGCGTGCGGGAGTTGACGGCACGTTTCCCCCTGCCCTACTGAAGCGGGCCACCCCACGATCTCGGGGGTGGTGATCGTCGGTAGGCCCTACCCGACGAGGCTTAGCTTGGGAAAGTTCCAGGCGACCTTTTCCGAACATGCCGGGAGCCCCACCAATTGAGTCTCCCACTGCGAGGCCATTTGCAGGATAGCCGCCAGGTCAAGTTGGTGGTGGAGCGAGGGATAGCGAGCCAGATGGGACCGGGCGAGTTTCAGCAGGGCGATGGACGGCCCCACCCTGCCCTTCTGTAGATGGACGAACGCGCCCGCCAACTGGATGAGGGCCTTGTAGAAATCCCCGTCCAGGCCTTTCCGATCCAACAACCACAGATCCTCCAGCACCTCATGCGCTTCGTAGAATTGCTCCTGGTTGAAACAATCAAAAAAGCCCAGGTAACGAGCGTCCAATGCCCGTCCCTCGAACCGAGCCACCTGTTCTGCGATCTTTCCGCTCTTGTGCGTCACGCGCCGGACCTTACATCGATCCCACCCAACCGCAACCCCGCACCCGCACGGGGAAATTGCGGGAGGCGATTTTCCATTACGCGGCCAGGCGAATGTCGCGTATCTTGCGCCCGTGCAGACGCTCGGCGAAGAACTGGATCGCTCGCCTTCCCTGACACAGGTCACCCTCCCGGACCTGTGGCAGCAGGAGGCTGTGGTGGCGTTGCGCGAGGGCCGGGACGTGGTGGTCCAGGCCCCCACCGGGGCTGGCAAGACGCTGATATTCGAACTCTGGAGCAACCAGGGCAAAGCGCCCAAGCCCGCCATCTACACCGTCCCCACCCGCGCCCTGGCCAATGACAAACTGGCCGAATGGCGGGCACGCGGCTGGAATGTCGGCATCGCCACCGGCGACCTGTCCGAGAACCTGAACGCCCCGGTCCTGGTCGCCACCCTCGAAACCCAGAAGAACCGCCTGCTTCGCGGGGAAGGCCCGGGTCTGCTCGTGGTGGATGAATACCAGATGATCGGCGATCCGGATCGGGGCTTGAATTATGAGCTCGCCCTGGCCCTGGCCCCGCCCCACACCCAGTTCCTCCTCCTCAGCGGGAGCGTGGACAATCCCCACGAGGTGGCCCGCTGGCTGGGCCGGATTGGACGGGACGCCGTGGTCATCAAGCATACCGAACGTCCGGTGCCCCTGGATGAGGTTCACTCCAATGACCTCCACTATCGATTGCCGTCGGAAATCCGGGGTTACTGGCCCCGCCTGTGCGCCAAGGCGCTGGCGGAGGATCTGGGTCCCATCCTCGTGTTCGCCCCGCAACGTCAGGCCGCGGAACGCCTCGCGACGGAGCTGGCCCGGCAGCTTCCCAATCCCAACCCACTCCAGCTCAGCCCCGCCCAGAAACAGCTCGTCGGCGATCATGTCGCCAAACTGCTCAAGGCCAGGGTGACGTATCATCACAGCGGATTGAGCTACGCCACCCGCGCCGGGGTGATCGAACCACTGGCGAAAGCGGGGCAGTTACGCGTGGTGGTGGCCACCATGGGCCTGGCGGCGGGCATCAATTTTTCCCTGCGCAGCGTGGCGCTGGCCGGCGAATCCTACAAACGCGACGCCATCGAACAGCCCCTGCGCGGCGACGAGATCCTGCAGATGTTTGGTCGCGCCGGCCGCCGCGGGCTGGACGAGACCGGTTACGTGCTGATCTCCGCCAACCAGATCCGCCTTCTCGACTCGCACCCCTGCCAGCTCTCGCGCGCCAACGCCGTGGACTGGGGCGCCTTGATCGGTATTATGGCCAACGCCGCCGAGCAGGGAGAAGATCCGTTCAAGGCGGCGGTGCGAACCCAGGAACGCCTGTTCACCAGCCGCCCGGTGTTGCTCGGCGTTGAGGAATCCCTCAAACACCCGGACGTGCCCTGCGGCCTCGGCACCGACGCGGAACGCGCCCGCCACGTCCGCCATCGCCACACCGAGATCCTCAACAGTCATGGCGAGTGGCAGCCGGCCCCCCACCCCACCCCAACACCCGTTCGCGACATCAAAGTGGGCCGGCCGTCACCCTTGTCCGAGGCAACCCCGACCGTCCGTCGCTCCCTTCTCACGGAACCATCCGCCCTCCAGAAAGTCGGGCAGGGAACGCTGGTCGAGATCGGCAAGGAGGATGGACAACCGATCTACGGCCGGGCGAGCACGATTGCTGACACGCTGGCGGACGGACGCGTGCTGCTGGCCAAGTGGGTCCGGCGGATGATCAACTGGCACGGACGCCAGATCACCCCGTCGGTGTGGAGCGAGAAGGTGCTGCCGCTCGTGCGGGAGAAACTCGCCGGGAGAAACACCCCGGTGGTTCACGTCGCCACCCAGGGACATCGGTTGACAGCCTTTCTGGACATTGGCCAACTGACCCTTCGCGTGCCGGTGGATCGGCACGGGGTGCCCCTGTGGCACCCGCCGGAGCGCGAGGTGCTGCCGCCGGACTGCGCCCAATGTTCCTGGATCGACAGCTGCAAGAAACTCTCCGGCGCCACCGGCACGGCGCTGTTGTGGCGCCGACTCGGCCTGATCGACGCCCAGGGCACGCCCACCCGGCGGGGCCACATCGTGAGTTTCTTCCAGCAGGGCGACGGACTGGCCATTGCGGCCGCGTTGGAGGACGAGACGTATCCGCTGGACGAACTGGTTTACGATCTGGCCAATCTCGACGCCGGGTTCCGGTTCTGCGGCGATGGAAATCGGTGGGAAGGGCGCCTGGCCAACGTCTGCCATGAGCGTTACCGGCTGCAGAGCATCCCGGGTTACCTCGAGAACGGCGTTCCGCCAAAGTATGGCAGCGGCGCCGAGGTGATCGTCGCCGCCGTCCACAAGAACCCCATGAACAAGCACGCCTTCATCAGCGAAGCAACCGGGGCAGGCGATATCGACCGGATCATCATCGAGTGGCGCAGCTTGATGCGCCAGATTGCCCATGCCCCGGATCTCGAGTGGCCGCGCTGGCTCGCCCTGAAAGCCGCAGCCCGGAACCTCATTCACGAAACCGAGTCCCCCACCCTCACCGACCTGCCGCCCCTGGAATATCACCAGACCCGACGCGTCGAACACCGGCTGCTCTTTCGACGACACTGAGCCTCCCAGGCGCAACGATGCAGCGGGCTTCAACCATGGACCTATTCGGATAGTTGAAAAGGACTCAGGTCCGCGGCTACAGAGGTCGCGAATGGGGATGAGTTTATCCAATCATTCCGGTCTGATGCGGTCCAAGCAGAAGTGCAGCCGATCAATGTGGTAGGGCGCCGCTGTGTCGGCGCCCGGCGGCGCAGCAGCGCAGCCCTACCGAAACGACATCAAGGCCACCGTTTTCGTGAAGCCGCACTAGTCGATCCGCTCAAGCGGTTCCGCTGAACCGAGCCCCGCCAGCAGCTCGGCCACGGTACCCGACTGGTGGGGCAACGTGAGCTCCGGCGCGATCTCCGCCAGTGGCTCGAGCACAAACCGGCGCAGATGCGCCCGGGGGTGCGGCAACGTCAATTCCGCCGCGTGTCGCGTTTCCCGACCGAAAGCAATCAGGTCAAGGTCCAGCGGCCGGGCTTCGTTCAGGACCTGCTTGGGTCGCCGACCAAATTCCTCTTCCAAGGATTGCAGTTTGTGCAGCAGTGATTCCGGTGTTTCATCGCCGGGAGGAAACAGCCCCACCACGGCATTTACGAAATCCGGTGAGCCGGGCGGACAATCCACGGGCCGGCTGCGATACAGCGACGAAAGGAGCAAGGGTGCGTCGGAGAGCTGCTGAAGTCGATCCATCGCCGATCGAATGAGCTGGAGCGAGTCGCCCAGGTTCGACCCGAGCGCAATGACGGCCATCCGTGGGTTCACTTCAACCCCAGCACATCCTGCATGCTGTAGAGCCCCGGCTTCTGTGATTGCACCCAGACCGCCGCGCGCAGCGCGCCATTGGCGAACGTGTCACGGCTGGAGGCCTTGTGGGTCAATTCTACCCGCTCGCCCGGCGCGGCAAACACCACCGTGTGGTCTCCCACCACATCCCCGCCGCGCAGCGAGTGCATACCGATCTCAGCGTCCGTGCGTTCCCCGACAATCCCGGAACGGCCATGGCGCACCACCTCGTCCAGCTGCTGCCGGCGCACTGCGGCCAGGATCTCGCCCAGCGTCCGTGCCGTGCCGCTCGGCGCGTCCTTCTTCAACCGGTGATGCATCTCGACCACCTCGAGGTCGAAGCCCGGACCGAGGATCTCCGCCGCCTTGCGCGTCAGCCAGAACAGGGTGTTCACCCCGGTGGAATAGTTGGAGGCCAGAACCATGGGGATCTTCGTTTGAAAACCAGTGATCTGCGCCCGTTCGGCCTCCGAATGACCCGTCGTGCCGATGACAATGAACTTGCCGTGTTTCGCGCAAAGCCCGGCGACGTCCGCGGTGACATTGTGAAAGCTGAAATCAATCACGCCGTCGCACCGGCCGAGGATCGCCGAAAGATCGTCGCCCTGGTCCACCGCGCCGACGACCTCGATCTCAGGCCTCCCGGCCGCGCACGTCAACAATGTCTGCCCCATCCGCCCCTTGGATCCCGCGATGATGATTCGTGTCATGAGCTTGGTTTTCTAGTTGCCGCTGGTCCCTTTGTCAGAAAGTTCCCGTTGCGTGTTTCAGGTTGCGTGAACCAGCCGCAGGTGGTCGCCGCTTCCGCTGGAGGCACCACGCGTCACGCAACAGCGCATTCAATTCAACACCTTGCACGCCTTGAGCGTTGATCGGAGCTGATCGGCGCTGGCTTTGCTGATGGGCACCAAAGGGAGACGCAGTTCATTCTCCATCCGGCCCAGCATGGCCAATGCGGCCTTGGTGGGCGCCGGGTTGGTCTCGATGAACAGATCCTTGAATATGGGATAATACCGGGCATGCAGCCGCTGCGCCTCGGCCACCCTGCCCTGTGCAAAGGCCGAAACCATCTTTGACACCTGCCGGGGAATCACGTTGGAGGCGACGCTGATCACCCCCTGCGCGCCGACGGCCATGAACGGCAGGGTCAGGGCGTCGTCCCCGCTCAGGATCACGAACTTCGATCCCAGGGCCTGGCGCAACTGGCTGACGCGGTCGGCGTTTCCACCCGCCTCCTTGATGCCGATGATGTTGCGGCACGCCCTGGCCAATCGCGCCACGGTCGGGACGCCAATTTCAATGCCGCAACGGCCCGGGATGCTGTAGAGCACGATGGGCAGTTTGGTGTTGCGGGCGATGGCCTTGAAATGGTGGAACAGTCCTTCCTGCGAGGGCTTGTTGTAGTAGGGGGCCACCTGCAGCGAACCATCCGCGCCGGCAACCTCCGCCTCCTGGGTCAGGTAAATGGCCTCCTCGGTTGAATTGCCGCCCGTGCCCGCCAGCACTTTCACCCGGCCCGCCGCCACCTTGACGCAATGCTCGATCACCTGGATGTGTTCGTCGTAATCGAGCGTGGGCGATTCTCCGGTGGTGCCCACCGGCACCAGCCCGTCCACACCCCCGCGGATCTGCGCTTGAATCAGGCGCGTCAGGGCGGCTTCATCCACCTCGCCGTTGCGAAACGGCGTCACAATCGCAGTATAGGTTCCGGTAAACATGATGTTCTTCAGAAGCAGAGGATTTCAAAAAACCTCCATCCTGCAAGCATGGAGTGGCAATCACTCGGCAGCGGGCGCGAGGGAAAGCGGGTGAGGCAGGGACGACCTGCACGCCGTAGCAGGCACGGAACGCATTGGGGTGAGGGTGCGATGTCCAGCCTTCGCTCTGACCGCTGGACGTGGTCGGGGCTGGCGCAGCGCGCCCAGCCCTACCTCGAGTGGCGTCGCCCGCCTTGAATCAGGCCCGGACGGGAAGCCGCGGCTCTGCGTCAGGCGAAAGGACTGATGCTACGGTCTTCCGACGGGCACTGCGATCGGAAGGCCAAGCGCCTTTGTCGCTGTCCGGCTGCGGCTAGGGAGTCCAAAGACCATCCTCTGCGGCCAGCCGGTCAAGCAGCGACGCATCCGCGGCCGGGAACGGTTGCCGGTTCAATTCGTCCCGCCGGATCCAGCGGAGGTCGTGACAGTCCACCGCCCGCGGCTCGCCTTGTTCCAGGTGGCACCTGAAGAAGCAGATGCGCACACGTTTGTCCGGATAGTCATGCTCGATGGTCTCGATCCGTTCACCCACCGACACGGAAACCGCCAGTTCCTCGCGGAGTTCGCGGGCCAGGGCCGCCTCAAATGTTTCCCCCGGTTCACGTTTGCCTCCAGGGAATTCCCACAAGCCGCCCAGATGCGAATCCGGGTGGCGCTGGGCAATGAGCAGCCGGCCGTTGCGGAAGAGGAGTCCGGCGGCAACGTCGATGATGGGGGTGTCGGGAGATTGGGGGTGTGGGCCTGACGGATGGGTGCCGGATTCCATGGCTCCAACACTCCTCGCTCCGGTCATCGTCCCACGCTCTTGTAGATCCAGCCCTGCGCGGCCATCTCGGCCGGATCAAACAGATTGCGACCGTCGAAAAGAATCGGATGCGACAACGCCTCGCGGGCGCGCTTGAGGTCCAATTGCTTGAATTCCTCCCACTCAGTGGCGACCACCAGCGCGTCGCAGCCGTCGGCGACCGCGTTCATGTCCTCCACATACTCGATCGCTGGCAAAACTTCCCTGGCCTTGTCCATGGCCTTGGGATCATGCGCCCGCAGGGTCGCTCCCTCCTTGAGGAGACGCCGGCAGAGCTCGATGGCCGGGGAGGTGCGCACGTCATCCGTGTTCTGCTTGAAGGCCAGGCCCAGCACACCGATTTTCTTCTCCTTCAAAACCCAGAGCGTCTCGGACATTTTCTTCAGGAACCGGTCCATCTGGGTCGCGTTGATGCGTTGCACCTCCTTGAGCAGGCCGAAGTCATACCCGACCTCCTCGGCAATCTTGATGAAGGCGCTGAGGTCCTTGGGGAAGCAGCTGCCCCCAAAGCCGATGCCCGCATTCAGAAACCGCCGCCCGATGCGCTCATCCAGCCCCATGCCCATGGCAACCTCCTGGACGTTGGCCCCGGTGATCTCACAGAGGACGCTGACGGCATTGATGTAGGAAATCTTGAGGGCCAGGAATGAATTCGAGGCGTGCTTGATCAATTCCGCCGAGTTGATGTCCGTGATGATG
>JALOTU010000078.1 GCA_025457725.1 Verrucomicrobiota bacterium | reverse complement strand
AAGCCCCACGCCCTCGTCCTCGGCTGCAACGAATCGGGGGTGAGGGAACACCGGGTGGACAAACGCACGCTTCCATCGACCTACCAAACGGCAAAAAAGGGCCGGCTTGATTCCCTGCAACACTGGACCAGCGAGGACGGCGTGGTGACAGGTCCCGAGGAGGAATCCCCGTGATCGCACGAGCCAGCCGCCCCACTGTGCTGCAGGGACGCCGACAGTCCGGGGTCTGGGGCGGACCATCCTTGACTTCGCACGGTCTTGCATTCATAAACAACGCTCACAAATGAAATCACGCTGGCCCTGTCGATCCTTGCAGGCACCTGCTTCTCAACCACAGCTGCCGATGATAACGGCTTCCAACCGCTCTTCAACGGCACGAACACCGCCGGCTGGCACCTGCGAAAACCGCAAGGGAACAACAGCTGGTCCGTCGAGGATGGCATCCTCAAAAACACGGTCAGCGGAGACGTCCACGGCACAGATCTGGTGACGGACCAGAAGTTTTGGAACTTCACCGTCCGCTTCGATTACCTGGTGCCCAAGGACTCGAACAGCGGGTTTTATCTTCGCGGCCGGCATGAGCTGCAAATCCTGGGGGACGCCGCCAGCGGAGAAGCATCCCTCACCGGCAACGGCGCCATCTACAACTTCAAGGCGCCCGACCACTTCGTGTCCAAACCCGCGGACGAATGGCAAACCGTCGAAGCCACCATCATCGGCGACACAATCACCGTGGTGCACAATGGCTTGAAAACCCACGACAACGTCGTGTGCCGCGTGGCCACCGGCAGCGAACTGGACAAGCAGGTCGATAAACCCGGCTCGATCTTCCTCCAGGGCGACCACGGCACGGTCTGGTTTCGCCGGATGGAGATCAAGGTGTTGGACTGAGGATGGGAATCGCCGGGTTAGCGACCCCGCCGGCTTCCTTCCTGGCGCAGGAGCATCAGGAACGGAAGCGCCGCCAGCGACAACACGCTCAACGTGAAGAAGGCTGCCACGTAACCCGCCCGGTCCACAAGCTGCCCCCCAAGCCATCCGGACCAGACCTCGCATCCGTTCGTCGCGGCCATGAACACGCTGAATTGCGTCGCCGCCACCCGGGGCTCGGTCAGCGACATGAACAAAGCATACGATGCGGAGATGAACATCCCGTAACCGAAGTACATGGCGGCGATCCACCCGAGCAGCCAGGGAAGAGTCGCCGCCTGTAACTCCGCCAGGCTCAGGACCAGGTTGCAGCCGGTCAACCCGAGCAGGAAGATCAGGGAGGCGGGCCGGGCTCCCCAACGATCGGTCAGCATCCCGCCCAACAACCCGCCGCCAATCATCGCCCCCACCACGACGAACACACGAAACCATCCCGTGGTCTCCGTGCTCAAACCGCGATCCGGCAGGTAGGTGCCGCACAAGGCGCCCACCGCCTCGAATCCCGCACCCGCAAGCAGCGCGAATCCGATGCCCAACCAGAAAGTGCGTCCCCGCATTATCCGACCCAGCGATCGAGAGAACTCCGCGATCCTCCGCCCCACCTCCAAACCCTCCCGGGCATGTTCGGCACCTTCCGGCAACCCTCGGACCACGAACAGGATCAGCCACAGACAGCCAATCATGCTGAGAATGATCCACTGCCAACCCAGCGTCGCCGCCACAATCAGCGCGACCCCGCCAAACAACCCGCGCCCCAGGTACTTTCCCGCCGCCATGAAGCCGTTGAGCCTGCCCAACTCTTCTCGGGGAACAATGTGTATGGCCAGCGCATCAATGGCCACGTCCTGCAGGGTCGCGCACAGGGCGTGAGCGATCAGCAGCCCCAGCATCAGGTGCAAATCGCGCACCGGATCCAGCCACACCAGCGGCAGCAGCGTGAGTCCCATCAGGAACTGCGCGGATAGAATCCAGGAACGAAATCCCCAACGCGCTCCCCGCAGCACGTCGACCACCGGCGCCCACAGGAACTTCAGCGTCCACATCGCCGCCACCGCCGCCAGCACCGTTGTGATGCGCCCCACCTCGCCGCCGCGCTCCCGCATGAGTGTCGGCAGCGCCCACCAGATGAATCCAATCGGCGCACCCTCGCCCGCGTAGAGCAGGGCAAACAGCACGGCGCGACCGCGGGGTGTCTGCAACAGTCTGATCATCAACGTGGCCGCATCGGATGCGCGCGCCGTGCCGGGCGCACAAAAAAGAAGGCGGCGGACCCGAAAGTCCGCCGCCTCGTGATCTTGCTCCGGACCGAGTCGCCGATCAGCGGCGCATCAAGAGCCGCAGCACATACCAGAACATCATCGCCACGGACGCGAACAACGACAACGCAGCCCCCACATAACGGTCCTCCGGATAGTTATGGAGAACATTGGAGGTGTCATACAGAATGGAAGCGCCGGCCAGCGCAATCATGGCCACGGAAAACCAGGCGCCCAGGTTGAAATTGAACAGCACCGCGCCGACGATCGCGCCCAGCGCGACGATGCCGGACCACATCAGGATGCCGCGCAGGAAGGAAAAGTCCTTCCGGGAATAAAGCACCACACCGGTCAATGCCCCAAACCCGATCAGCGTGATGCCCGCAGCGCTGCCGATCACGCCTTCGGCATTGATTTCCGCCAGGACCAACAGCGGCACAAAGATGATGGCTTCGGCCAGAATGAACCCCGCCAGGGCCGCATACTGCGCGGCCAGGGAACTGGCCGCGAAGGCAATCCGGCTGGCCAGCCAGGAGACCACGATGAATCCGCCGAGCACCAGCAGCCAGGAGCCTCCCAACAACACCTTGGCCAGGCTGTAGGCAATGCCCGATCGGAACAAGAACACCTCGATCAGCGTGAAGGCCCCGATGGCTCCAAACAGATGGAGGTAGGTTTTGGTCACAAACGCCCCCCGGGCGTCGGCGTCCAGCGCCGCGACGGGCGCCGGTTGGTACATCTGTTCGTATTGGCTCATGTTTTTCCTGTTCGATGGGGTTCGATCGTTGTCTCGGAAGCAGCTAGGCGGCCAGATCCCTGGGATCCGTGATCTTCCCGGTAACGGCACTTGCCGCCACTGTGGCGGGTGAGGCCAGAAACACCTGCGATTCCTTGTCGCCCATCCGGCCGGGGAAATTGCGGTTGGTCGCACTGATGCATTTGAGTCCCGGCTGGTTGATCCGGCCGAAGGTGTCCACCGGACCGCCCAGACACGCGGCGCACCCGGCGTTCTCGGTCATTCGCACGCCGGCGTTGACCAGGATTTCCCACACCGTCTCGCTGCCCCATCGTGTGGTCTGCAGCTCATGAACAATGTCCGGCGTGGCCGGTACGCCAAAGGTGTCGATGCTCACCTTGCGCCCGCGCAACACCCTCGCCACCTCCACGAAATCGCTGCTCTTGCCGCCGGTGCACGACCCGACATAGGCACGGTCCAGTTTGACCTCGGACAGGGCCCGGGCCGATTTGCGCTGGCCGGGATCGGGATGGCAGGCGACGGTGGGCTCGAGCGCGCTCAGGTCCACCACCAGATCATAACAAAAGCTCTGGTCCGCATCGAGTTCCACCGGCTCATAACTCTGCTGCGTGCCGTTCAATTTCGTGCGTGCCTCCACGTACTCCGCCGTGCGCGCATCGAACGGAAAAATCCCGTTCTTGCCGCCCGCCTCGATGGCCATGTTGGCAATGGTCATCCGATCATCCATGGACAGGCTCTCCACACCGGGACCGTCAAACTGCATGGCGCGATACGTGGCGCCATCAAACCCGATCTCCCCGATGCAATGCAGGATCACATCCTTGGCCATCACCCCGGGCTGGAGTCTTCCTTCCAGCCGGAAATGCATGGTCTCGGGCACCTTGATCAACAGCTTGCCAGTCCCCAGCACGAAGCCGGCGTCCGTGTTGCCGATGCCGGTGGCAAACTCGTTGAACGCGCCAGCCATGCAGGTGTGGGAATCCGTGCCGAACAAAACCTCGCCCGGACGCGTGTGCCCCTTGGCCGGCAGCGCCGTGTGGCAGACCCCCGCATAACGCGAACCGTACTGCCGGTTCAGGTCGCCCTTGGAGGGATCAAACTTCCAATGCCCGTCCGGATCGTCAATCACATCATAGAAGTACGGGATCCCCTGCTCCTTCACGAAATCACGCAGAATGTCCACGTTGCGATTGGACTTCGAGTCGGCGGTGAAGATGTAGTGGTCGGGAATGATCACCACGCGCTCGCGGTCCCAGACCTTCGCCTTCGGGCCAAACTCGCGCTTGAACACGCCAATCGTCCCGGGCCCGCAAACATCGTGGGTCATCAACACATCAGCCTTCACCCAGACATTGTCCCCGGCCTCGACCTTCGATTTGCCCGATGCCCGGGCCAGCAGTTTTTCAGTCAGTGTCATGGTTCGTTATGTCGGCGCAACGTAGCCGAGCGACGAGGGAACATCAACCGCGCAGATCACCTCCTCATCCCCGGGGGATCCCATCTCAGCCTCTTGCGCGTTTGTCAGCGTCTCTTCGTCGAAAGGAGAGCGAATTCGCGCGGAAGCCTCCTCCGCGGCTTGAGCCCCGGAACCCACCGACGGTCGGGCAACCCAAGGCGGCGCGAAAGCCCCGCCCCACCTTGAATGGTCTCATGGAAGCAAGAGAACCGCGCGCCCTGCCGCCCTGCCCGGGTCCTGCAACAAATGGGGCCCGCTTCGGCTCACGGCCCGCCCTCCTCGGACACGTCCAGTTTCTCAAACCATCGGCCCATCAACACCACGGCCACCGCAACCTCCATCGCGATCACCACCGCGGCCGCGGCGCCGGCAAGGGGCGCGGCCACCCACCAGCCCGCAGCCCATTTCACCACCAGCAGCACCCCGGTGAACACCGCGCCGGCCGGCAGAGCGGAGATCAACAGCACCAGCATCTGGCCCAGCAACATGATGATGCGCTGCCCCATCGCTTCAATGCCGTGCGGCATCGCTTTGTCGGTCTGGAACCAGGCCGGAAACAGCAGCACGGACGCGTTGGGAATCACGAACGAGAGCAGGTTGAGCGGCGGCGCCACCAACGCCAGCGCCAGCGCAAATCCCACAATCATCCCCATGTCCAGCTCCGCGCCGCGATCCAGACGGATCAGCCCGCCCAGGGCCAACGGCAGGAGCAACCACTGGATGCACGTGAGAATCACCGCCGGCGCCAGCAATTCGCCCAAGGCCACCTGCCAGCCTCTCATGGGATACACCTTGATCAGGTCGGCCATCTTGAAGTCCTGACGAAAATCCTGCGCGAGCACCTGGGGCCCCAGCAGGATCGACCAGACGAGCATCATCAACGCGAACATTCCGAGCAGGCTGAGGAAACCGCCGGAATGGGAACTTCCCGACATTCCAAAAAACGCCGCCACACACATGATGGCCAGAACAATCAGCAGGCGCTTGTTGAACATCTGCCCCGCAGCGACCAGGTTTTTCCAGAAAAACGCGACCGCGGGGGAGCCCTTTGGTGCCAGGTTGAACGGAGGCCGGCGCGCCCGCACGACACCTCCCCCGCGCAGCTTGCCCGCCCGGGCCGCGGCCACCCGCTCCGCCAGCCTGCGGGAGGCCTCCACCGACGCCTCCTCAAAGGCGACATCCGCCCGGAGCACAAACCAATAGTGCGCCAGCAGGATCAGAACAGCAGGCCACGCCGCCAGAAGAAACCCGGTCAGGTCCGAGGCCAGATAAGGCCGCACCAGCAGTCGGAAGGGATACACGAGGTAGGGCAACGGCCCCGTGGTCAACACCCGACGCACCTGTTCCAGAATCTCGCCCGGCTGATCAACCACTTCCATCGCCGGCATGGAATGCCACACCCAAAAGCCCGCCCCGACAGCCGTCCCGCCCACGACCCCCAGAATCGCCATCCGCCTCCTCCAGTGCGTAATCCCCCGGTCCAGCAGCATGGTCCGCAGAAAAGACACCCCGAGGAAATGCAGGTTGAGCACCGACAACACCAGCCACCACCCCAGCGCATGCACCAGCACGTTGCCCCCCGCCCGTCGCGAAATCAGGGTGAAGATCAGGACGGTGAAGAGGATCCCAAGCTGGGACCGGAGCAGCTTGAATTGGATCAAGGTTCGCCGGGCCACCGGTGCGGGAAACAGAAAGGCGATCTCCGCCTCCGTGAACGTCAGCGCGGCCCTTTTGTTGGGTAGAATCCAGGAGGCCAGCACAATCACGCACAGCAACAGCCCAGCCCCACACTCGATCACCATCCGGTTCTCCGGCGTGAACCAGGTGGCGTGGCCGGTCGGAACATGGCCCGAACCGAGGAAGAGATAGCGGAAGAAGTAGAAGTAAATGTAGATCGCGCCGACGATGCCCCCGATCAGATACTTGGGCTGCTTGAGCCGTTTGAGGCGGGCAATCAGCCGGTTGCGCGTGCTGGCGAACTGCAGGTAGATCAGGGCGCCCATCATGGCACGGTGGATTCCTCAACGTCGCTGGTCGCCCGGAAGAACACATCCTCCAGGTTGGACACGCCCACCCCTTGCAGGAATCGCTGCTTGATGTCAGCCATCGTGCCGTCGGCAACCTTCCGCCCCCCCTTCAGAATCAGTACGTGGGTGCAGATTTCCTCGACCAGATGCAGCAAATGCGAGCTGATCACCACCGCCGCCCCCTCCCGCACGCGGCGCTGGATGGAATCCTTCATCTTGCGAATGCCATGGGGATCCAGCCCGGTCAGCGGTTCGTCAAAATACATGACCCGCGGCGAATGCAGCAGGCCGCAGGCAATCGCGAGCTTCTGCTTCATGCCGCGCGACAGTTCCCCCGGCAACACATGCTTCTTGGACGTCAGCTCGAGCTCCGCGAGCAGCTGTTCAGCCACCGGCACGTAGTCGGCCACCTGATACACCCGCGCGGTGAACACCAGATGCTGCCAGACCGTGAGGTAATCGAACAGGCGCGGTTCGTCCGAAAAAAACGCCAGCTGGTGTTTGGCCTCGATGGGCGACTCCCCGAGATCATGATCGCAAATGTGGATGCTGCCGCGAGTCGGCGGAATAATCCCGGTCAGGCACCGCAGCGTGGTGGTCTTGCCCGCGCCGTTGGGCCCGACCAGGCCCAGCGCCTCGCCGGGACGAACCGCGAAGGACAGTTCGTTCACCGCCACGAAGTCGCCGTACAGCTTGGTCAATCCCTTCACCTCAATCATAAGCGCGTTGGGGCGAGCCTAACAGCGCCAGTCACACGGAGTAAAGCGGCTCGCAGCGGTGAACAGGATAAAGGAACCGTGTGCAACGAATTAATTTGACACTCTGCGAAACCAGGCTCCAACCCCGCGCAAGCCAGCGACATGCTGGCAAATCTGCTCTACGTGAACATCCACAGCACCTTTGCGCCAGGCGGCGAGATCCGCGGTCAAGTGCTCCTGGTTCCCGAACCCGCCAGCCTTTCTCTCGCAGCCTTCAGCGCAATCGCCCTGATGCTGATGCGGCGCAAAGCCACTGAGGAGTCCAGGCGTCCGCGGTTGGTCTTTGACCCGGCCCGCTTTGGGCGCCTCCAGCGAATGTATTCCCGCTGCGCGGCCCAACGCCACCAGGGCCATTGGAGAACGACTGCATGTGATTCTGGGCCGCGTGCGTCTGGGTGATCGGAACATCTTCCTTGGCCCCCACACGCATCGGGCGCATCGACTCGCTGTAGCGTGAAAGCGGGTGGCTGTTCCCCGGCGACGCCGCAGGCGATTTCCGCACACCCGTCAATCCGGCATTGTCGAACGGCAATTTGCCGGAATTGATCCGGCCGGCATTCTCGCCGCCCTCCTGCTGCCGGCACGGACCCATGGCAAGCAATCCGCTTTCCGCGGCGGCTGCCTGAATCATTGCGGCAACTGTCCCTGGCCAACGACCGGTATAGCCTCAGTGGGCATCGCGGATGCGATAGAACCGGGCGTCGCTGACGGCTCCGCCGACTTCCACGTACTCGTTGGTTTTCAGACCCACTCCGGTGTTGGTGATCAACGTGCCGACATCCACATAGCCCGCACCCACGTTCGCCGAAGCCTGGACGGCATCCACGCGCCCACCCACGGTCTCCCAGCGGACACGAAGATTGGCCCCCTCGCGCGCCGCGCTGAGCAAACGGTAGGGAGGCCCGCAGTCGAAGTCGGCCTGGTCAAAAAGGTTGTCTCCGTCATTGTCCAAGCCCACAAAATCTCCGATGGACCAGTTCTCGCCGGTGTTTGTGGCTTGAATGTCGTTACATGGGTTGCTGGCCTTGGTATAGGCCGTGCCGTAATAGGGGGGATTCATGCTCTCGGGCGGCGGAGTCTGTCCGCTGTCACCGCTATGGCATCCACCGGTGTAGCAGCCGACTCCATTGTTACTGTGGTGTGTTCGCAGGCCAAGGCCCACATGGCAACCGGAGCAACCCGCGCCGGACACGGT
>JALOTU010000487.1 GCA_025457725.1 Verrucomicrobiota bacterium | reverse complement strand
CTCCATAGGCCGTGAGGATGATGACGGCCAATTCTCGCTCTCCATCCTTCAGGGCCTGGAGCAAATCCATCCCGTGCGTTGTGCCCAGGCGAAGATCCAGAATGAGGCACGCCGGCTCGGACACCGCCTTCGTTGCCAGCAGCGCCTGGGGGGTGGAGAATGTCTCGACGCGGTACCCCGCACCCCCAAGCAGCCGCGCCAGGCTTCGGCACACCCGGGTGTCGTCGTCCAACACCAATATGCCCCCCTGCTGCGCGTTCATGAGATGGGATTCAGATGCACAGGGAGCGTCATCCGAATGGTCGCTCCATGCCGCACATTGTTCTCCGCAGTCAAGGTTCCCTGGTGAGCTTCGATAACGGAGCGGCATAACAACAGTCCGATGCCATTGCCACTCTGCTTGGTCGTGATAAAACAACGCGAAATCTTCGGCAGAAGGTCCACGGGAATCCCAGTCCCGTTATCGCGTATGGCGATTTCCACAGCATGGGGGCCGGCTCTCCTCGTCAACAGTTGCAGCACAGGCCGCTTCCTCTGGGCTTCGTCCAACGAGTGGATGGCGTTCCGCAACAGATTCCCAATCACCTGATCAATTTGCCCCGGATTCATCCATACAACCGGCAGGTTTGGCGAGAGTTTCGTGAGGATCGTGATGCCCCTGGCCGCTTCCGTCCGGCGAGCCATCTCTGCAGCGGTGGAAACAACCCCATTGATATCGTGAAAGCTGCGCGCTCCGGTATCTCCACGGGCGAGGGAGCGGATTCGGTCGAAGAGCAGGCGCAACCGGGTTGCGTCAGCGAGAATATCCTCGAGCGCCTCCACGCTGCCGCAAGAGCAAGCCGAGCATCGGCGGACGGCACGGAGGACGGCGGACGCATTGCCCGCCAGGCAGGTTATCGGTTGGGCCACCTCATGCGCCATGAATAGGGCAGCATGTGAGTAGTCCTCAGACAGGGCAAGGAACTGCCCGCTGCCCAGCCCGCTTGACGCCTGTTCTCCCGGAATGCCTTCCATCACGTTTCTGATTCGTGCCCTACCTTTGTATTGTTAGTTATCCTTTTACAGGGACAAACGCAATCTCAAAAATCGAGCTCAATCGGGCTTGGCATCGTGCCTGTCCATGCTGTGGCCGTGCGAATTCTGAAGGTGCCGCCGGGAAAGCGGAGCAAAGAAATCAAATTTGGAACAGGCCTGCTCGCCAGGCTCGGTGGTAAAAACCGCAAATTCGGTTTACCCAGCCAATGCGCCGTCATCCCCGACTCGCGCGTGGGGCGCCTTTACCGCGCGACTGCGGTCAATTCTCTGGGAGCTTCCGGACTGCCGGCCCGGCTCGCCGTCACCCCGGGGCTCCAGCGCTGCCTTCTCAATGCTGTGAAGCTCGACAAGAAAGTCAGTCGCGGGGCCCTCAAATTCGTTCTCGCCCGCCGCCTTTCCGCAGGCCGCCCGCGCGCTGGGCGATGATCAGGACATCCTCAAACTCCTGGTGGTGCCCGCCCTCTCCCGGCCGGTGGAGACTCGCGTCACGCACGTTGCGGGGGGCGAATCCACTCTCCTTGCGCCGCGCTTGCCTTGACGGCTTCAATCACCCGCATGTTTGACACCGCATCCTGCCTTGACGGCTTCAATCACCCGCATGTTTGACACCGCATCCTCCAGCGGCACCGGCACGGGTTGATTCTTGAGGACCGACTCCGCGAACGCGTCGCATTGCAGGGTGTATTGGTCGCAGGTGTCGAAAACCTCTTCTTTGATCCCGCCTTCCTGCTGATGCCACAGCCTGCAGGGTCGGTCGGGCGGTGCGTTGAAGGGAATCTCAATCTCGATCCGCCCCAAGGTGCCAAAGATGTTCACACGCTGGTACGGGGAAAGTTGGGTGGAGCAGGTGAATGTCGCGGTGCCGCGCCCGAAATCGAGCAGGCCCGATGTCAACCGGTCCGTGCCGAAGGACGGGTCCGTGTCGTCAATGCCCAGCACCCGGACGGGCTCTGATTGAAACAGGAAACGCGAAAGGGAGATGCAATAGCAGCCAATGTCCATCAAGCCGCCGCCGCCGATTACCTGGATGTTGCGGATGTTCTGCGGATCCAGGTTCCGGTAGGAGAAGAAGGAATGGATGGTGCGGAGGTCGCCGATCCCCCCGGTCTCCACCAGTTCCCGCGCCCTCCGCCACTGGGGATGGTGGCGATACATGAAGGCTTCCATGATCTTCAGACGCGGATGCTTCCTGGCGACCTCAACCAGCTGCTGCGCTTCCGCGGAGGACAGGCCAATCGGTTTCTCGCAGAGCACATGTTTGCCCGCTTCGATCGCCTTGATGGACCAGGGCACGTGCAGATGGTTGGGCAGCGGGTTGTAAATGGCGTCCACCCCGGCATCCGACAGCAGGCCTTCGTAGGAGCCGTGGGCCGTTGGAATGCCCAGCGATTTCGCCGCCGCCCCGGCTCTCTCCGGATCGCGCGACGCGATGGCCACCACGCGGCCATGCCGGCTGACCTGCATCGCCGGAATGACCTTCTGAAGGCCAATCTTGGCCGTGCTGAGGATTCCCCATCGGAGCTTGTCTGTGTGCATAATTGGTTGCCTTGCTGGCCCATTGCGGGCGTTGACGGGCCTGTCCATTCGCCCGGACGACGCTTCCAGCCGCGGCCGGCGGCTTTCGGCTCGACGGGGGGTGGCGCCCTGTTAAAATGTCACCACATGGCAACTGAGGTGCCCATAAAACCCCAAAAAGTCAACCTGCGACGACCCGACATCATGCAGGCCGTGCAGGCCCAGGTGGTGGAGCATTACCGCAGCAACCTGGTCAATTACATCCGCGCGAACGGCGGGAGGATCAACATCGCGGGCCGGTTGACGGTGAAACTGGCCAAGGAATTCGGCTTTTGTTACGGCGTGGAGCGCGCGATTGATCTGGCCTACGCCGCCCGGAAGGTATTCCCCCCACCCACCCGGATTTTCCTGCTCGGCGAGATCATTCACAACCCGGAGGTCAATGATCAGATCCGGGAAATGGGCATCCAAAGCATTGCCCCCAAGCCCAGCGATGAAGAACTCGCCAGTCACCATCTTTCGGACAAGGACGTTGTTCTGATTCCGGCCTTTGGCACCGAGGTGGCGACACGCCGCAAGCTGGAGGGGTTGGGGTGTCAGTTGGTGGACACCACCTGCGGCGACGTGATGAGCGTGTGGAAGCGCGTCCGTCAGTACAGCAAGGAGGACGTGACCAGCATCATCCACGGCAAGGCCAAGCACGAGGAGACCAAGGCGACCACCTCGCAGGCCACGGCCTACGGCACCGGTCATTACCTGGTGGTCTTCAACCTGGCGGAGACGGATTATGTGTGTAACTACATCCTGAACGGGGGCAGCAAGGAGGAGTTTCTGGCCAAGTTCGCCGGCGCCCATTCCCCCGGCTTCGATCCGGACGTCCATCTCAAGGCGGTGGGTGTGGCCAATCAGACCACCATGCTGCGCGGGGAGACCGAGGAGGTCCAGCGCCGCATCCGGGCCGCCATGGAGAAAAAGCACGGAGCGGAGCGGGTGACGCAACACTTTCGCTTCTTCGACACCATCTGTGGCGCGACGCAGGATCGTCAGGACGCGTTGCAGAAGTTGCTCGGCGAGCCGATGGACCTGCTGCTGGTGGTCGGTGGCTACAATTCCTCCAACACCTCGCATCTGGCCGAAATGGGCGAGGCCAAACTCCCCACCTACTTCATCAAGAACGCCCGGAAGATGGAGTCCGAGCATCTGATCCGGCACTTCAACATCCATCTCCAGAAGGAGGTTGAATCCAGGGACTGGCTTCCCTCCGGCGAAGTCACCATCGGGATCACCGCCGGCGCCTCCTGCCCGAACAACCTGATTGAGGACGCCATTCGCCGGCTGTTCGAACTTCGCGGCTTGTCGGCGGATGAGATTGTCGGCTCCTGACCGGCATCACCCGCGCCATGCCACGTTCCCGGG
>JALOTU010000077.1 GCA_025457725.1 Verrucomicrobiota bacterium | reverse complement strand
GCCGAGTTCACGCCGCTTTCCGACGTTCGCGGCAGTGCCGGCTACCGTAGCGGATTGATCGTCGCGTTGCTGGAAAAATTCTTCACTGAGGAATCGGCGCCGGAGGTGCACCCCGGCCTGCTGGCGGATCGGTGGAGCGAGTTGCAGGATTCCGGCAAATTGACACCTCCGCATGAAAGCGCCTGCAAACACACGACCGGGCAGGCGATCTACGTGGATGACCGCGCGCGGGAAGGACTCGATGTCTGGCCCGTTTGCTCGCCCCATGCGCGGGCAAGAATCCTCAGGCGGGACGTCACCGCGGCGCGCGGAATGCCCGGCATCAAGGCCGTTCTGCTGGCCGAGGACATTCCGGGGCTGAACGACGTGGGCATGCGTCACGACGAACCCCTGCTGGCCGAGGGCGAGGTTCTCTATCACGGCCACTTGGTTGCCCTGGTGGTGGGAGAGACCGAGGCGGCCTGCCGGGCTGCGGCGGAAAAGGTCGTCATTGAATATGAACCCCTGTCGCCGGTGCTCACCCTGCGCCAGGCCATCGAGTCGGACAGTTTTCACAACGAACCCAATTTCATCCGTCGCGGTGACGTGGTGAAGGCACTGGCCGAGGCGCCGCACACTGTGGAAGGAGAATTTGAGTGCGGCGGACAGGAGCACTTTTACCTGGAAACGCAGGCGGCGCGGGCGGAGCGGGGTGAGGACGGATCCGTCCTGGTGGTTACCGGTTCGCAGCATCCGTCGGAGGTTCAGTCCGTGATCTCGCATGTCCTGGGGCTGCCCGCCAATCAGGTCGTGGTACAGGTGCCCCGCATGGGTGGCGGGTTTGGAGGCAAGGAAACGCAGGCCGCCACGCCCGCGGCGATGGCGGCGCTGGCCGCGTACCACACCGGCCAGCCGGCGCGAGTCCGGTTCAATCGGGACCAGGACATGATGATCACGGGCCATCGCCATCCGATGCTGGCCAGGTTCAAGGTGGGTTACGATGCCGACGGCATGCTGCTCGCCGCGCAGATCCATCTCACCTCGAATGGCGGCTGGTCGATGGATCTGTCGCAGCCGGTCACGGATCGGGCACTGTTTCACCTGGACAACGGCTACTATATTCCGGCGGTCGAATTCCGCGGGCAGGTGGCCCGGACCCACCTTGCCTCGAACACCGCGTTTCGCGGGTTTGGCGGGCCGCAGGGCATGTTGGTGATCGAGGAAATCATCGATCGTATCGCGCGGCGACTGGGGTTGCCGCCGGAACAGGTCCGCGAGAGAAACCTCTATCGCGGCCGGGGCGAGACGAACACCACGCACTATGGACAGGAGATCGGGGACAACCGGCTCCAGACCCTCTGGCATGAACTGCGAACGTCCGCGGCCCTGGAGACGCGGCGGGCGGAGGCGGCGGCTTGGAATGCGGCGCATCCCAACCGGAAGCGCGGCCTGGCCATGACGCCGGTCAAGTTCGGCATCAGCTTCACCCTCACCCATCTCAACCAGGGTGGAGCCTTGGTTCTCATTTATCAGGACGGAACCGTGCAGGTGAATCATGGAGGCACGGAAATGGGGCAGGGGGTGCATACCAACGTGGCCATGATCGTCGCGCGCGAACTGGGGATCCAACTGGAGCACGTCCGGGTGATGCCCACGAGCACGGACAAGGTGCCGAATACATCCGCAACCGCCGCCTCGGCCGCGAGTGATCTCAATGGCGCCGCGGCCAAGAATGCCTGCGACATCCTGAGGGTGCGGCTGGCGCCCGTTGCCGCTGAACTGCTGAAGGAACGTCTCGGGAAGCCGCCCCAATTGAAGGACGTGTTGTTTGCCGAAGGCGAGGTCTGCGACGCTACGCAGCCGGAGGCGCGGGTGCCGTTTGCCGAGGTGGTCGGGGCGGCCTATCAGGCCCGCGTCAGCCTCTCTTCGACCGGGTTTTATGCCACGCCCGGGATTCATTGGGATCGGGCCGCCGGCCGGGGAAGGCCGTTCCACTACTTCGTCTGTTGCGCGGCGGTGACGGAGGTGGAAGTGGATGGCTTTACGGGGATGCACCGGGTCCTGCGCGTGGACATCTTGCAGGACGTGGGCGATTCGGTGAACGAAGGGGTGAACCGGGGTCAGATCGAAGGCGGGTTTGTGCAGGGAATGGGCTGGCTCACCGCCGAGGAACTGCTTTGGAGCCAGGAAGGGTCTTTGCTGACGCACTCGCCGGATACCTACAAGATCCCGTCCATCGGGGACACTCCGGAGATCTTCAATGTCGCGCTTCTCCGGAACGCCACGCAGAAGAATGTCGTCCACGGCAGCAAGGCGGTGGGTGAACCCCCGTTCATGCTGGCCATCTCGGTGCGGGAAGCCATTCGTGACGCGATTGCCGCCTTTGGCGCGGGGACAGGCGAAGTTCCTCTGGCGGCACCGGCGACGTGTGAGGCCATTTACATGGCAATTCAGCGGAGGAGGAACCTGGACAGCGGAAGTCAGTCTTCCGAGCCCCGCCAGGAACCCGGCGCCGGCAAGCCGGTGACAGTGGTTTGAACCCCCCGGCCGGCGACACCCCGCTGCCTCGGCCTCTGCTGTCGTCATTCACTCAACCAGCTCAATCCGGCCAGCCGTCGAACCCCGGATGCGATCCGCCAGCCCGGCGCGTTTGTCGATGTATTGCGCCATAATATCGACGGCGATCTCCATCACACTTTGCGAACGAATCTTGAGCCCGACGGGACAGGCGACGCGTGCGATCTCCTCTTCTGTGGCCATGCCCTTCCGGAGGAAGTGCTCGCTGATGGTGCGCGCCTTGCGGCGGCTGCCGATCATGCCGAGGAAGGCAAAGGGCCGGTGGATCCACGTTTCCAGAACCAGCGCGTCATGCTTGTGTCCGCGCGTCACGATCAGGCCAAATGTGGGCACCCCGGGAAACGGCGCGGCGCACAACTCGCCCCAATGGCCCGTGCGGAGCGAAACCGGCTTCGGGAAGAACGTGTGATTGGCCAGTTCCGGCCGGTCATCGAACACGGTGACCGCGAAATCCAATTGCAGCGCGAGCGGGGCAACGGCCTGGGCGATGTGGCCCGACCCGGCGATCCACAACGCGCAGGGGGGTGTCAGAGTCTCGAGATAGCGCCAGTCAGGCGCCGGATCACGAGTCGCCTCCATGTCGGCCAGGGCCACGGTGAAATCACGCCGCACGCCCCATGATTTGGCCACATCCCGCGCCGCCAACCCGGCCCAGAAGGCTTCGCCGGCCTTTTGGGCATCGGGCAGAATCACGCCGAGGACTTTTCCGCCGCAAATCAGGCCGTCGTCCCAGCCAAAGTCGTGGTCGAGAACGAGTTCAAACGTTTCCGGCCTGCCACTTTTCAGAGAGTGGAGGGCGAGTCGCTGCGCCTCGGCCTCGAGGCAGCCGCCGCCCAATGTGCCCTGGATTCTGCGGTCGGAATGGAACAGCGCCTTGGCGCCGAGCTTTTGCGGGCTCGATCCCTGCACGCCGGTGATGATGCCCAACGCGACGGACTCGCCCTTGCGGGCCGCGTCTGCCAGCGATTGGAAGATCGAGTCGGTCACAAAGGCAGCTTAGCCTTCCGCCCCCAAGGCTCCAAGCGCCAACATGGCATGTTCACAACGACCCGGGAAGTTGCCCGGCCTCTGCGAGCTTGCCCCGCGTCACCGGCAGGCATACGAATAGATCCATGAGATCAACGATTGTACTTCCGGCGCTCCTCATCCTCATCACCGCCTCCATGGCACAGGAAATCGAGCCGGCCCCGAAGGTGTCCGCGTCGGAGGCGGCAAAGCAGCTGAATCAGTCGGTGTGCGTCACCAGCCAGGTGGCCCAGGTGACCCTCCGTGAAAAGCTGGTTTACGTGAACCTTGAACAGCCTTTTCCCAAGACCCCGCTGGCTTGCGTGATTTTTGCCGCGAACACCAATCAGTTCGAATTGCAATCCCTGACAGGCAAAGAGGTTGAAATCACCGGTCGCGTCACCGAGTTCAAAGGGAAACCCCAGATCGTCCTGACTTCATCCAACCAGCTCAAGGTGGTGGAGGGATCGAGGTGAGTGCCCGCCGGATCGACCTGTTTGACACGACCCGGCCGGTCATTGCGATGATCCATGTGGGGGCTCTGCCGGGTACGCCTGCCGCCAGGCTGGGGTTGGCCGAACTCGAGAAGCAGGCCGTGGAGGAGGCGCGCGTGTTCCACAAGGCCGGGGTGCAAGGTCTGATGCTGGAAAACATGCATGACACACCGTATCTGCGGGGAGGTGTCGGCCCGGAAATCGTGGCCGCGCTCACCCTCATCGCCCGGGCGGTGAAGGAGGCGACCCGCCTGCCGTGCGGCATTCAGGTCCTGGCGGGGGCCAATCTGGAGGCGATGGCTGTGGCGCATGCGGCGGCTCTGGACTTCATCCGGGTTGAAGGCTTCGCTTTTGCCCATGTGGCGGACGAGGGCATCATGGAATCCTCGGCGGCAGCGCTGTTGCGTTACCGACGCATGATTGGTGCGGAGCGGGTGCGGGTGTGGGCGGACGTGAAGAAGAAACACAGTGCGCACGCAATCACGGCGGACGTGGGCATCGGAGAAATGGCGCATGCCGTTGAGTTCATGCGGGGGGAGGCCGTGATTGTCACCGGCAGCGTCACGGGGGACGCACCCGACCCCGTTGATCTGGCCGAGGCGAGGCGCCATTCAAGATTGCCCCTCATCCTGGGCTCGGGCGTGTCGAAAGCCAATTTGAAGCAATTCTTTGAGGGCGCGGATGGATTCATTGTCGGCTCCGATTTCAAGGAGGCAGGGCACTGGTCACGAGCGGTGGACGAGGGTCGGGTGCAGGCGTTCATGAACCTGCACCGGAGCTTGGGAATGTAACAATCTGAGAGCACGCTTCTGTGGCGGGCGTGATTGGCCATCGTGTAGCTTTCCTTGGGCAGGGTCATCGCGCCGCGATGACCCCGGACCGTTGCAGGGCCGGAACAGGCCGTCACGATGCCGCTTTATTCTGTTTATGTTCGCGGCAGAATGGCTTAAGGTCTCAACACTTCAGGCATGAGAAATCTGCAGCAAAAACTGTCCATCGCGCGGGGTGAGCAACGTGCCGAGCTGCTCTTCCGGAACGCCAGGGTGGTCAATGTGTTCAGCGGGGAAATTCACAAGACGGATGTGGCCGTCGAGGGCGGGCGGGTCATCGGCTTTGGCGACTACCGCGCAAGAAAGACCATCGATCTCAAGGGCGCCTACCTGGCGCCGAGCCTGATTGACGGGCATTTTCACGTCGAGAGCTCCATGCTCACCGCACCCGAGTTCGTCCGGGCGGTCGTGCCGCACGGCACCGGCGCGGTTGTCATTGACCCGCACGAATACGCCAACGTGCTGGGGCTGGATGGCATTCGTTATGTGCTGGAATCCACCAGGAATCTGGCGGTGGATTTCTTCATCATGCTGCCGAGTTGCGTTCCGGCGACGCACCTGGAAACCGCGGGTGCGACCCTGACAGCGGACGACTTGAAGTTGATGATTCATGACGATCGCATTGCGGGTGTGGCTGAGTTGATGAACTACCCCGGGGTTTTTCTGGGGATGAAGAGCGAGTTGGCAAAGATCGAGGCGGGCAAGGGAAAGGCGATCGATGGTCACGCCCCCGGTTTGCGCGGCAAGAACCTCAACGCCTATGTCCTCGCCGGCGTCCGGTCTGATCACGAATCCGTCGAGGTTGCCGAGGCGCGCGAGAAGCTGCGGCTCGGCATGCACCTCCTGTTGCGCGAAGGCAGCACCGAGCGGAATCTCAGCCATCTGTTGCCGTTGATCAATGCCCACAACTCCCAGAATTGTTCCTTTGCCACGGACGACAAGCTGGCCGGGGACCTGGTAAACGAAGGTCACATCGACCATGCCGTTCGCAAGGCCATTGAGGGCGGCGTCCCCCCGATTGCCGCGCTGCAAATGGCCACCATCAACACCGCACGCCACTATCGATTGAACAACCTTGGCGCGATTGCCCCGCGCTACTGGGCGGATTTCATCGTCTTTGATGATTTGCGGAAATTCACCGTCCGACAGGTTTACAAGAAAGGGGCGCTTGTGGCTGAGGGCGGGCGGTTCCTTGGCCGGTCCCCCGCCAGAATCAGTCTGCCGCGCGGCACAATGAACATGCGCTATTCCGCGGACGATTTCGTGGTCCGGCCGAAGGGAACGAAGAAGATCCGCGTCATTGACATCATCCCGGACCAGATTGTCACCCGGGAATGGCATGCGACGCCCAAAGTCGTGGAGGGCCGTATCGTGCCGGATACCTCGCGCGACATTCTCAAGATGGTGGTGGTGGAGCGTCACCGCGCCACCGGGAACGTCGGGGTCGGCTTCGTGCGTGGTTTCAAATTGAAGTGGGGTGCGATCGGATCCTCCGTGGCGCACGACGCGCACAATGTTGTGGTGGCTGGAACCAATGACGCAGATATTCTGCGCGTGCTGGAGGAGGTGGAGAGGCTGCAAGGGGGGCAGGTCGCCGTCGTGGATGGCAGGGTGAAGGCGGAGTTGCCCCTGCCCATTGCCGGCCTGGTCACGGATCAGCCTTTGCGGAAGGCCATGAAGCTGATTGACGACTTGAACGCGGCGGCGCGCGCCATGGGGTGCGGCTTGAGCGCCCCGTTCATGGCGCTTTCCTTCCTGAGCCTTTCACCCATTCCCTCGCTGAAACTGACCGACCAGGGCTTGATCGACGCGGCAAAACTCCAGAAAACCGATCTTTTCGTCTAATGACCGGCGAGGTCCTTCAGGGTTTCGGTCAGCACCTCCACGCCTTTCTGCATCTGCTCCGGTGATGAAAACTCGTCGGGCCGATGGCTGTAGCCCCGGAAACAGGGGATGAAGATCATCGTCGTCGGGCAGACTTGCGCCATGAACAGGGAATCATGGTAGGCGCGACTGATCATCCGCTTTGCCGAATGCTTCAGTTTGCGGGCGGCGCCCAATGCGATTTCCACCAGTTGGGTGTCGCACACGGCGGGCGGATCCACGTTCAGCCTTTCCATGGCGAGTTCAATGTTGCGGCGTGTGCAGATCTCCCGGGTGGCCGCCTCGATTTGATGCAGGCAATCGTCCCTGGTCTCAACCCGGGTATCCCGCAGGTCAATTTCCAGCCAGGCGCGGCAGGGCACGCTGTTGACCGCCCCGGGTTCGATGCGAAACACGCCCGTGGTGCCAACCGTATCAGGGCTGCTGCTGGATGTTACCGCGTGCTCCACGGCAAGGGCGATTTCCGCGCCCGCCAGCAACGCATCCCGTCGCCCGGGCATCAGCGTCGCCCCGGCATGCCCTCCCGAACCGGTGAGACGCACGCGCAATGTGCTGGGCGCGGCGATCCTCTCCACGATCCCGATATCAACCTTCTCGGCCTCGAGAATCGGGCCCTGCTCGATGTGCAACTCGACAAAGGCGGCATAGCAATCCACGGGCAACCTGACGGAATCCAGTTGCCCCGTGCAACCGCCCTGCTTGCGCCAGGATTCCAAATCCCTGCCTTCCGGGTCGCGCAACCTTGCAGCCTGGTCGGGGGACAGAACCCCGCTCAACAGGCGGCTCCCGAGGCAGCCGATGCCGAACCGTGTCGGTTCCTCCGAGGTGAAGACAATCAGCTCGATGGAACGGCGCGGCTTAAAGCCGGCCGCCTGCAGTGTGCGAATGGCCTCGAGCCCGCCCAGCACGCCGACCACACCGTCGAACTTGCCGGCGTTGGGGATGGCGTCGATATGCGAACCGGTGGCGATTGGGGGCAGGGTGGGGTCCGAACCTGTCCACCGGGCGAAGATGTTGCCGACGGCGTCCTTGCGCAGCTCGAGGCCGGCCTCACGGCAGAGTTGCGTGACGAATGCGCGCCCCCGCAGATCGGCTTCCGAAAACAGAACGCGGGTCACGACCGGTGGTTCCGCCTCGGTGATGAGGGCGAGTTCATCAATCTGCTGTTGCAATCGTTTGGCCATGGCGCTCATCAATTGAACCCTGAAACATCACATCCCCGCCTCCGGGGAGGCCGGATTCCTCCACCCCTGCGCTGACTCGCACAGCGGACGGTCAAGAGCCCGGTCATTGGCAGTCACAGGGGTGCGCGGTTGACATCCTTGTAATACAGGTAGCTGGCGGGCGACTTGCCCATCGCCACAAACCATTGCGGACA